>LZRT01000094.1 GCA_002159075.1 Bacillus thermozeamaize | reverse complement strand
TCAATCCATTGTTCGAGAACCATGACGCGTTTCAATTCTTCTTTTGTCAAGGTGATCATCTGCTCCTTGCTCATACTGACATTTTCTCGGAACAATTACACCCTGACAATATCACAGCACAACAACAGCGTCATTACCCTTAACAAGCAAAAATGGGGACGGCATGCGCCATCGTCCCCCAAAACCTATGTCCTTTAACCCCTCCCGGACCATCTCATTCGATCCCACCGAACAAGGTTCTCCAACAGCAGCGCCAGCAGGATGCCCATCAGCAGGCCATTGCTGACAAGGGGCCGGACCAAGGCAGGAATCGGCTCAAAATAAGATGCCGGCATGGTCATGATGACGATCCCAACAAACAAAGGGATGGCCGAACGGTAGATGTTTGCCGTGTTCCATTCCACCTGCCGGAAAAAATTCCACGACGAAAGCAGAAGCTGCAGATAAGCAACAAAAAGGACAGCGCTGCCGACACTCAGGGGCAGCCGGGTAAGCCACTGGCCGAGCCACGGGACAATCCCCATCACAATAAACATGAAGCTCCCGAGAATGAACGGAAGCCTGCGGAGGACGCCCACCTGCTGAAGAAAGCCGATCGAGGATACATAAGGCGCATAGGGAACCAGGCCCAACAGACCCGAAAGGCCGACAAACACTCCGGTGATGGACAATGACGCGCGATACACCGCCGGCCCCGTCTCCGACCGGTACATCCCTTCCGTTCCTTTTAAGGCGCCAAACGTGTTGGCCAGATTGAGCAAACCGGCAAGCACCGCCGTCACGATGATGCCCGCATCCCACGCAGGCGCTCCGAACGGAAACGGTTGCATGCGAAAAGGCGGAAACGGGCCAACCGCCTCATCCGATTGAAAAATCTGAACAAAAAGCGCCCAGCCGGCGATCATTCCGATGAGCAAGGCATACCGGCCAATCCTCGGCGGAGTCTTGATATTGATCAAAATCACGCCGATCACCACAACCAGTGAAAGCAGCGAGACGGCCACATCGATCTGCGCGCTTTCCGATGCTTCCCCAGCCGGTGCATGCCCAAAAGGTATCCCCAACATGCCCTTCAGGAAAATTCCGGCCAGCTGGCATCCGAGCAAAAACATGAAGACGCCCATCACAGCCGGGTTAAACAGCCGGGCCAGATGATAACCAAGGCCACTCAACCCGATCAACAGGGTCAAAGTCCCCGAAATGACGATGCCGATGCCCAGGCTTCCACCCAACGTTTCCAGTGATACGCCCTGCGCGGAAGCGGTGGAACAAAGCGACAGGATCACGCCCCACCATAGCCCAGACTGTCCTTCCATAATCGCCCGCCGGTGGCCAAAAAGCGCCTGCATCATACAGGCCAGCCCCGTCACCACAAATGAAATCTGAAGCAATGAGGCAATCTTCCCTTGCTCCAGCCCAAAAGCCGCCCCCACGGAAATGGGGATCACAACAATGTTGGTAAAGAGGAAGACGAGCCATTGCAGGCCGAGGATCCAGTTGCTGGCCTTGAACAAGTCCTTCAACCTGAATAAGTCACTTTTGAACAGAGGGCTCACACGGATCACCGCTCTTCAAGGTCTGCCAGATTTTTTCCTCCCAAGACGCCAAACATACAGGAGTTGAGGGATTGTAAGTAGAATGATCATGGTTAGCAATTTTGTTTTACGGAAAGGATGAACAACGATGGCGTCCTCCGAGCCGATTCGACTTCAGGCCATCACGCTGCACCATCTGAAAATGCCGCTCGTCACCCCGTTTCGCACCAGTTTTGGCGCGTTTTCCGAACGGGAACTGCTGCTCGTCGAAGCTGTGGATACGGACGGGGTAAGCGGCTGGGGAGAGGTGGTGCCTTTTACCGCACCCTTTTACACCGAGGAGACACTGACCACCGCCTGGCACATTCTGCGGGACTTCCTGATTCCGGCCCTGCTCGCTTCCCCCTTGGATCATCCCGATTCCGTGCCGCGGCGCCTGGCCCACGTCCAGCGGCATCACATGGCCAAGGCCGGCTTGGAAGGAGCCGTTTGGGATTTGTACGCCAAAAAAAGGAACCTCCCGCTTGCCATCACCTGGGGCGGAGAACGGAAAGCCATCCCTGTCGGAGTCAGCATCGGGATCCAGGAGACCATCCATGAACTGTTCCGAAAGATCGAACAATACCTGGAAGCCGGATACCGTCGCGTCAAGCTGAAAATCGAGCCTGGACGCGATCTCGAGATCATCCGCCAGGTCAGGCAGCGCTACCCCGGCCTGATGCTGATGGCAGACGCCAACGGCGCTTACACGCTGGCTGATCTGGACCGGCTGAAAGCGCTGGATGACTATGAACTGTTGATGATCGAAGAACCCTTGCCCGCCGGTCACCTGCTGGATCACGCCACACTGCAGCGGCATCTCCGCACGCCCCTGTGCCTTGACGAGAGCATCAGCACCTTTGAAGAAGCGCGGCTGGCACTGACGCTGGGAAGTTGCAAAATCGTCAACCTCAAGCTGGCCCGCGTGGGCGGTTATGCCGAAGCGCGCCGCATTCACGACCTCTGTCTCCAACAACAGGTCCCCGTCTGGTGCGGCGGCATGCTGGAGTCGGGCGTCGGCCGGGCGCACAACATCGCCCTGGCTGCCTTGCCCGGCTTCACCTTGCCCGGCGACATCTCCGCCTCCAAACGGTATTGGCAGGAAGACATTATCGAACCTGAGGTGACGGTCGACGACGGACAAATCCTCGTGCCGGAATCTCCGGGGATGGGCTACCGGGTTGCCCTCACCCGGCTTCGAAAATACCGGCAGGCGTCTGAAACCTTCCGCGCCCCATAGCGGTTACAAACCACCCTCCAACAGCCATTGCCGCAGCTGGTGGCGGACCAGTTTGCCCGAGGCATTGTAGGGCAGCTGCTCCGTCCGGCAGATTTTTCGCGGCACTTTATAGGAGGCCAGCCGCTCCCGGCAGAAGGCGATCACCGCCTGCTCATCCAGTTCCACGCCGTCCCGGACCCGGACCACGGCCACGGGCACCTGTCCCCACTGCTCATCGGGGACACCCACCACACCCGCCTCCACAATGTGCGGGTGGGCAGAGAGAACCGCCTCCACTTCCGCCGGGTACACATTTTCACCGCCCGAGATGATCAGATCATGGCGCCGGTCCAGGACGTACAAAAACCCTTCGTCATCCAAATAGCCGAGGTCACCGGTGTGGAGCCAGCCGTCCCGGATCGCCTTCGCCGTCTCCTCCGGCCTCCCGAAGTAACCGGCCGTCACATTGGGGCCGCGGATCAGAATTTCGCCAACCTCTCCCGGCGCCGTTTCTTCGCCATCCGACGCAATCCGAAGCTCTACAGAAAACAGGGGTTTGCCGGCCGAGCCCAGTTTGCGCAACGCCTCATGGGGAGGCAGCGTCACCACCTGCGAGGCGGTTTCGGTCATGCCGTACGTCTGGACCACCGGAATCCCCCGCTCCGCGCACGCTTCCAAGAGCGTTCGGGGAGCCGGCCCCCCGCCCAACAGGACACAGCGCAGGTGTGACGGGTAGGGCCTGTTCCCCTGCGCCTCCAGCATCCGCCGGAGCATGTTGCTGACCACCGAAATGATGGTCACTTTTTCCTCTTCAATCACCCGGTTCACCTCGTCCGGGTCAAAGCCGGGAAGAAGCACCATCGGAATGCCCAGGATGACACTGCGCATGAGGATCGAAAGGCCGCTCACATGAAACAGCGGCACACAGGCAAGCCACCGGTCATCCGGCAGGTTGCCGAGATTCAACGCCGAGCCGGTGGCGCTCCACCAATGGTTTCCATAGGTCAGCATGGCTCCCTTGGGTTTGCCTGTCGTGCCCGATGTATAAATGATGCAGTGAACCTGGTTGCGGTCCAGATATTCCAGAATATGGGATTCGCATTCAGAGTGACGAGCGCCGGAATGATCCCGATGGCCGGTCTGGCGCAAAAGAGGCCTGCCCTCCAGCACCTGTTCCAGCTGAACCGCCTTCAAATCGGGAAACCGTTCCAGCAGCCCCGCCGCCTTCCGTTCATGGGCTGCGTCATAAAAAAACAGGTGCGGCTTGACATCCTGCACCTGCCATGCCAGTTCGCTGACGCTCAGCCTCAAGTTGAACGGAACCAGCACGGCGCCCCGTTTCATCAAGGCATGAATCAGGGTCACCAGATGCGCTCCGTTCTGGCAAAGCACCGCCACCCGATCCCCGGTGCCCACGCCGAGCCGGGCCAGTTCCTGGGCCAGCTTGCGCGCCCGGCTCTCCAGTTCGGCAAAGGTCCATCTCACCTCGCCCGCAATGAGCGCCAGCTTCCCTGGGGAAAGCGTCGCCTGCCGGGCCAGCCAGTTGGGCATACGGCTTTGTTCCAACCTTTTTCCTCCTTCCGTCCATCAGGGAAAACGGGGAAACTTGGAAAAATCGGGTTTTCTCTTTTCCAGGAAGGCGTTTTTTCCTTCTTTCGCCTCGTCCGTCAAGTAATACAACAGCGTGGCGTCACCCGCCAGTTGCTGGATGCCCGCCAGCCCGTCCGTGTCGGCGTTGAAGGCCGCCTTCAGGAAACGGATGGCCGTCGGGCTCTTTTCCAGGATCTCTTTCGCCCACTGGATGGTTTCTTCCTCCAGTCTCTCCAAAGGCACCACCGCGTTGACCAGCCCCATCTCCAACGCTTGTTGAGCGGTGTATTGCCGGCACAGGTACCAGATTTCCCGCGCTTTCTTGTGTCCGACCACCCGGGCCAGGTAAGTGGCGCCATATCCGGCGTCAAAGCTGCCCACTTTCGGCCCCGTCTGGCCGAATATGGCATTGTCGGCGGCAATGGTCAGGTCGCACACCAGATGAAGCACATGCCCGCCGCCGATCGCGTACCCGGCCACCATCGCGATCACCGGTTTCGGCAGTGTCCGAATTTGCCGCTGAAGATCCAGTACGTTGAGGCGCGGCACCTGATCTTTTCCGACATATCCGCCGTCCCCGCGCACCCGCTGATCGCCGCCGGAACAGAAGGCTTCCGTCCCTGCCCCGGTCAGGATCACGACGCCGATATCGCTGTCATCCCTGGCGGCGGCAAAAGCATCCATCATTTCCATCACTGTCTCGGGCCGGAAGGCGTTTCTCACCTCCGGACGGTTGATCGTGATCTTGGCGATGCCTTCATACGTTTCATACAAAATGTCGTTATAAGTTCGCGCCGTTTTCCATTCCACAGCCATTTGGCAATCCCTGCCTTTCCTCCTGATAATCTGATGATGAAAGGATTGATTTTGCGGTTTCAGTCCTCGGTTGCAAGTTCGCCACCTTTGCCTCAGCCGATGGGATGTTGTTGTCCCAGGAAAGCCAACACCTCCGCTTGAAACCTGGCCGGCTGTTCCAGGTGGACGGCATGTCCCGCCTCCCGGATCGGATGCCATACGCCACGCGGAAGCTGTCCCACCATCCATTGTGCCAAATCGCCATACTTTTCATCAAGTTCGCCGGTCAGGAGCAGCACCGGCATCTGCAATTCCCGCAAACGCGCATGCAAGGGGGCTTGGACGCCTGCTCCCATCCCGCGCAAACTACCCGCCAGACCCTGGGGCCGTTGCGCGAGCCGCTGTTCCCGCAACCGCTGCCGGGCCGCCGACGGCAGGGACTTCTGGCTGGCAAACAAAGGAAGGTCTTCCCAGTAGGCGGCAAACCACTGGATCCCCTTTTGCTCAATCTGCTGCGCCAGCCGCTCATCCTGCTGACGGCGGGCCTCGCGTTCCTGCGCATCGGCAATGCCCGGGGAGGCGCTTTCCAGGATCAATGCCCTTACCCGTTCAGGCGCGGCCAGAGCGAGGTGAAGCGCCACCCGGCCGCCCATGGAGTAACCCAGGAGGTGAAACGCTCCGATCCCCAGCTGATCGAGAATCGACAGCAGATCGTGCACCACCCGCTCCATTCGGTAGTATTTCAGGTCGGCCGGCGCATCCGTCCGTCCGTGACCGGGCAAATCGACGGCCAGCACCTGATAATGCCTGCTCCACGCTTCGACGAAAGGACTCCAGGTTTCCGTGCTCCCGGTAAAGCCGTGCAGCAGGAGCAGGGCTTGACCCTCCCCCGCCCGCTCCACGTAATACTTCATGTCATTGATCCGAAGAATCATCTTCCCGCCTCCATCCGATTCGTCTACAGGGAGGCTTCCAGCGCCTGGGCCACTTCCCGCCAGATCTGCCGGTGAGCGTTCAGGTTCGCATCACGCCGGCTGGGCACCTCGATCACGGACAGGCCGCCTTTCGCGAGGCTCGTGCGCACTGCCTGGGAAAACTGCTCCCAGTCATCCACGCGACGGTAACATCCGCCGTACATCTTCACCGCCGGTTCAAAGGAGAGACCGTGCGGCGTGCCGAACAAAGCCTCGAAATGTTCAGGATGTTCCGCTTGCGGCAGAAAAGAAAAGATCCCGCCGCCATCATTGTTGACCAGGATCACCGTCAGGTTCAGCCGGTGCAATTTGGCTGCCAAAAGCCCGTTCAAGTCGTGGTAAAACGACAAATCGCCAATCACCAGAATGACCGGTTCTTCCCCCGCCGCGCTGGCTCCCAGCGCACTGGAAACCACGCCGTCAATGCCGTTTGCCCCACGGTTAGCCAAGAAGAACAGTTCCTTTTGCAGGGTGGGAAAAAAGCTGTCCAGATCCCGCACCGGCATACTGTTTCCCACGTACAGCAGGCAGCCTTCCGGAAGCAGGCCGGCCAGTTCGGGAAACAGGCGGCCTTCAAACAGGCCGGTATCCGCATCACCCGCAACGGTATCGGCATCGGACATCGTGCGCTCCACCGTCCTGCGCGCCAGCCGGTTGGCTTTCTGCCACCAGGAAAGCCACTCCCCGCTGGATTTACGCCCCTCAGGTGCCGACTCTCCGCGGTTTTGCTTTTGAGCCGCTTCATCCAACTGCACACACAACCGCTCACAAACCCAGGCCGGATCCGCCTGGAGCACTTCCGCTGCTGAAAAGACGGGATCGTGCCACATGGCGTGGCCATCCACCACAATTTGGCGGGCATCCGCATGGCGGCTCAAATACTGCAGCAACGGCTTGGACACCGGCAAGGCCCCAAAACGAAGCACCACTTCCGGTTTGGCCTTCTCCGCAAACGCGGTCACCCGCAACAGGGCATCATACATCTCCACCACCGCCGAAAGCGGATGGCGGCCGCAACGCACCTGTGAAAGCGGATCAGCCAGAAGCGGGTACTGGAGCCGCTCCGCCAGTTTGCCGACCGCCCGGGCAAAAGCGGGATCGGTCTGCGGACCGCAGACGATCACGCCCCGTTCTGTTCCGGACAACCATCCGGCCAGGCGCTTGATCGTCTCATCGTCAAGCACCAGGCGGCCGCTCCTGACCGCCACATAAGGCGCCTCCCCGCCGCTTCGCAGCTTCCCGTCGTGCCATCCGTCGGCGGGATTTCCCAAACGCCTTCCGTCACGGCATTCTTCTCCACAGTCTCCCTGCGGCATCCTGCCGCCTGACCACGGATCCTGCTCACCGGAAGCCATCTCAGGCGGCGGTTCCGGAACCAGCGGTTCACGAAATGGAAAATTCAGATGAACCGGTCCGGGGAAACTCCCCTGTGCCAACGCCACCGCCTTGGCGGCCACGGTCCGCACATAACGGAGCAGTTCAGGCGACGTTTCCGGCAGTGCCATCTCCATGAACCATCGGACATGCCGGCCGTACAGATGCACCTGATCAATCGTCTGCGGCGCTCCCGCATCCCGCAGCTCCGGCGGCCGGTCAGCCGTCAGGACCACAAGCGGCACACGGGCGTAATGGGCCTCTACCACTGCCGGAGCAAAGTTCACCGCAGCCGTGCCCGATGTGCAGAGCAAAGCGACCGGTTCCCGCAACCGTTTTGCCATGCCGAGCGCGAAAAAGGCGGCTGAACGCTCATCCAGATGCAGCCAGCAGCGAATGCGCGGATGCTCCGCAAGCCGCATCGCCAGCGGCGTCGAACGGGAACCGGGACAATACACCACATGGCGCACACCGTTTCGGGACAACTCTTCTATAAAGGCATTCAGGTAGACGTACATCGCCTGTGACCGGTTCATCGCCCAGCACTTCCAATCGCATACAACATAGGAAACATTTTCAACCGCGTCTCTTCCCATTCTTCCTGCGGATCGGAATTGCCCATGATCCCGCATCCGGCAAACAACACCGCCTCATCCTCCCTTATCAGCGCCGAGCGGATGGCCACTGCAAACTCCCCGTTTCCTTCGCTGTCCAGCCATCCGACCGGTGCCGCATACCATCCCCGATCCATCTGCTCCAACTCACGTATCCGCGCCAACGCCGCCTCGCGAGGGTATCCTCCCACGGCCGGTGTCGGATGCAGGGCCTTCACCAGCGTCAGCAAATGATGTCCCGGCCGCAGCCGTCCGGTGACCGGTGTATACAGGTGCTGAATGTCCCGCAGCTTCATCAGGACCGGCTCTGCCGGCACCTCCAGCGCGGAACAGGACGGGGCGAGGGCTTCCCGAAGCATCTCCGCCACAACGGCATGTTCCGCCCGGTTTTTCGCATCGGCCAGCAACAATGCGCCCAACCGCTCATCCTCCGCCGGCGTCTTGCCGCGGGCAACCGATCCGGCGAGGCATGTCGCCCGAACCTCTTGCCTTTCCACTTCCACCAGCCGCTCGGGTGTCGCTCCGAGAAAACAACTTGCGCCGCGGCGGACAGCAAACAGGTAACAGTCACGCCCCTGGCGCTGTCGCAGCGCCTCTAAGATCACCGCCGGGAAAAACGGCTGTTCCGCTTTCAGAACCAAATCCCGCGCCAGGACCACTTTTTTCAGATGTCCATCCCGTATCTCTTTGGCCACCTGTCTGACAGCCCGTTTCCAGGTTTCCGGATCCCTTTCATGAACGGACAGGCCGCGGCCTTGCAGCCATTCCTGCAGATCGGCACGCGCATCCTGCATGTCAGCCGCTGTCCCATGCGCCGGCGCGCCATCTGCCAACCCCCCATGCATCCCTGACGGCTGCCGCAGGTCGCCTTCCTGCACCCAGCGCCAGCCTTGTTCGGCCCAGGCCATCAGCTCCGTTTCCTCATCCTGAGGCAATACGAACCGGTTGACAGACAACCACCCCTGATCTTCCCGCCAGGTATACAGGTATTCCGGCAGGACAAAACAGACGCCCGGAAAATCCCGCCACAACGGACTGCTCGCTTTGAGCGGATCAAACGAAAAGCCGCCAAGCAGGACAGGTCCTAAGCCCGGCTCTCTCGGGCCTTCCCTCAGTCCCGCCGACAGCCACTTTTGCCAGCTTCGGAACAACTTCTCACAACGATCTGCGTTTACAACGCGGTCCGCTTCATCTCCTTCATCTTGGCCATGCTCTTCCATGGCAGCCGCCTGCCCCAGGCCTACCAGGCCAAAGCGGCCCCCTGCCTTGGCCCAAAAGAACACCTTCTCGTTCCGTACCCATCCCTTGCCAAACAGGGAGATGGGATCAACCGGCTCCGGGACGGGAACCGTTCCGCCAACCAGCACCGCCTCCCCCTTGCACCTGGCCAGCTCCCTTCCCCTCAGCAACAAAGCGCCCAGTTGTCGCGATGCACTGACACCCACATTGGAAAGTGTCATTCCCGTCATTCCTTTCAGCACACTCCAACTACTACAATAAAACGAGCCCTGGTGGGTGTCAACTTTCAGCAAACCAACGCCGGCCCTTGGGATAGCGGTTCTTGATCTGTCCGTTGCTGGCCTTTCCCCATCCCAACGGAAAACCGTCCGCGACAAGCAGGACCCATCCGGAAAAACCTTCCCCCGCTTCCTGGAGAAGCAGGCTCTCGCCGCGCAAATACCGAATCGCTTCCGGCTGCCCCCCTGCCGTTTCCAGGGACAGCTCATACCGTTGCCTGACATCGGCCGGCGCGAGAGCCAGCGAGAGGGCATGCGCCGGCTCCAGGCGTTCCTTTTTCAACGTTCCCAGATGCAAGCCCGGCCGCAAGATCCGGAAGCCTGGCATGAAAGCGGCCAAATCCACGCCTTGGACATCCGGCAGCACGTACACTTGGTCTTTATACAGACAGAGCCGCTCCGGCGCGGCCAACTGTTCCGGATCCAGCGTCAAGTATTCCCGTGCAAATTCCGCAAAGCGCTTCCATGCCTCCTGATAGGACAATCCTGGATACCTTGGCTGAGATTTGCGCCCCTTTCTTTTTTCCTTCCATGCCAAGGCTTCTCCCGGATGGGCATCCCCGCTGCGCTCCAATAACGCGATGAAATGTCCCTCCCCTCGCAGGCGGTGCGGCCAGAGGCGGGAACAAAGCGCCAGTTCCTCTCTGCCGTTCCACCACTGGGGGCAACCCGGATCAAAATGATCCGCCAGATGATGCGCCACCAGACGGAAATCGCCGTGGCGGTCAAGAAAGCGGGCCACCGTCCCCTCGTTTTCCTCCGGCGCAAACGTGCATGTGGAGTACACCATTTTCCCGCCTGGTTTTAGCATGTTCGCCGCCGCGGCCAGGATTTTGTCCTGAAGCTCCGCATAGAGGCGGATATGAGCCAAAGACCAAGCGCCACGCGCATCCGGATCTTTGCGGAACATCCCCTCCCCCGAACAGGGAGCATCAACAATGATCTTGTCAAAAAAAGCGGGAAAGCGGGCCGCCAACCGCTCCGGCGACTCACTGGTCACCAGCACATTCCGCAGTCCCATGCGTTCCACGTTCTCTGAAAGCACCTTCGCCCTTTCCGGATGAATATCGTTGGCCACCAGCAGTCCCTCTCCCCGCAGCGCCGCTCCCGCTTGGGTTGCTTTCCCTCCTGGGGCGGCAGCCAGATCCAGGACCTTTTCACCAGGCTGCACGCCCAGCACTTCCACCACCGCCATCGCGCTCGGTTCCTGGATGTAATACACTCCGGCGGCATGGTAGGGGTGCTTGCCTGGGCGGTCGGTTCCCGGATAATAAAACCCCGTCGGGCACCACGGCACCGGCTCCAGCGGGAAAGGGCTTCGGGCCAGCCACTCCTGAGGCGTGATCTTGAGCGGATTGATCCGCAGGCCATAAACCCGTTCCTCCCGATAGACGCGAAAAAAGGGCTCCGCATCATTTCCCAGCCAGTGTTCCATCCGCTTGATGAACTCTGAGGGAAGCTTCGTCAGCATCCTATCACCTTCGTCCGTTTTCGCGAAACAACTTGCAAGACACGCTTCACCAGTCGTGATACAATGAAACTATCTTCTTTTGTTCGTGCGGCGAAAAAAAGCATACAGAAAAACCATGATACAGAGAAACCTTCCGCAGAGAGGAGAATCGGCTTGGAAGTTGCGGCAAAGCCGGACCCGGCGGTCAAACCCACACTGTACAACATTTTGCTGGCCATCAGCCTGGTCCACCTGTTCAATGATACCATTCAGGCGGTGATCCCCGCCATCTTTCCGATCCTGCGGGAATCGATGCACCTGACTTACCTGCAACTGGGGCTCGTCGCCTTTGCGCTCAACATGACCGCATCGATCATGCAACCGGTGGTCGGATGGTACACAGACAGGCACCCCTCCCCTTACATGCTGCCGATCGGCATGTTTTTCACCATGTGCGGGATGATTGGCCTGGCGTTTGCGCCCAATTTCAGTTTTGTTCTGGCTTCGGTGATCCTGGTCGGCCTGGGCTCAGCCGTCTTTCACCCGGAAGGCTCCCGCGTGGCCTACCTCAGCAGCGGCCAGCGGCGAGGCCTCGGCCAATCCATCTTCCAGGTCGGCGGAAACAGCGGCCAATCGCTGGCGCCTGTGATGACAGCCCTCGTCTTCGTCAATCTTGGGCAATTCGGAGCCATCTGGTTCGCCATCCCGGCGGGCATCGCCATCCTCGTGATGATGTACATCGCCTCCTGGTACAGGACACAGATGCACCGGCTGGAACAAATGAAGAAAAAAACAGCGGCCAACCCTTCCCCGGAGGCTGATCTGCAAAACGCATCCGCGCACCGGCGCAAGCTGCGGCTGGCCATGTCGCTCTTGATCGCGTTTGTCTTCGTCCGTTCATGGTATCACGCCGGCATTACCAACTTTTATCCGTTCTACCTCATCGAGCAGTACGGCACGACGGTTAAGGAAGCGCAACTCTACATCTTTCTGTTCCTGGCTGCGGGCGCACTGGGCACCTTTTTGGGCGGGCCGCTCGCCGATCGTTTCGGCAGACGGAACATGATCCTCTTCTCGATGCTGGGTTCTGCGCCGCTGTCCCTGCTCCTGCCGCACGTCAATGCCTTCTGGGCCTATCCGTTGTCGCTCGTCATCGGATTTATCGTCCTCTCCAGCTTTTCGGTGACGGTGGTCTACGCGCAGGATCTGGTACCCGGCAAGGTGGGGACCGTCTCGGGGCTGATCATCGGCTTTGCCTTCGGCATGGGAGCGCTGGGCTCGGTCGCCCTGGGCGGACTGGTAGACTGGCTTGGGGTAAAAACTGTGATGATCGGCTGCGGTTTTCTGCCGCTCTTGGGCATCGTCTCCCTGTTCCTGCCTTCCGATAAAAAACTGGAAGAATGGGCGTCAGTGGAGGGAAAATGATATCATGCAGAGGAAAAAATGGCCATCCCTTCTCGAAGTTTTCATCGTGTCCACGAAGCTTGGCCTCACCTCGTTCGGCGGTCCGATCGCGCATCTCGGTTATTTTCACGAAGAATACATCCGGCGCAAAAAGTGGCTGGACGAGCGCAGTTACGCGGACCTCGTCTCGCTTTGCCAATTCCTTCCCGGGCCCGCAAGCAGCCAGGTCGGGATCGGCATCGGGATCATGCGTGCCGGACTGCCGGGCGGGATTGCCGCCTGGCTAGGCTTTACCCTCCCATCCGCTTTGGCGTTGATTCTGTTTGCGCTGTTTTTTCAAAACGTTGACGCGGCAAACACCGGCTGGATACACGGCTTGAAAATTGTCGCCGTGGCTGTCGTGGCCCAAGCCATCCTGGGCATGGGGCAAAAACTGACGCCCGATCGCGCCCGCATCACGCTGGCCATCGGCGTGGGCGTGACGACGTTGATATGGCCAAGCGCATTCAGCCACGTCGCGCTGATCATCCTCGCCGGGGCGGCAGGGATCGTTCTTTACAGAAACCGCGACGTCAAAAACACAAGCGGCGAGGCCCTGATGCGCGTTCCGGTTCGCCGCTCCACCGCCATCGTCCACCTGTCCCTCTTTTTCATCCTGCTGTTTCTCCTGCCGCTCTTGCATCATCTCACTTCCTTACACTGGCTGGCTGTTTTTGACAGCTTTTACCGGGCAGGTTCGCTGGTCTTTGGCGGCGGGCATGTCGTATTGCCATTACTCGAAAGGGAACTCATTCCTTCCGGTTGGATGAGCCGTGAAGCATTCTTGGCGGGATACGGCGCCGCTCAGGCCGTTCCGGGCCCGTTGTTTACCTTTGCCTCATACGCCGGGGCAGTCATGGGCGGATGGTTTGGGGCAGGTGTCGCCACCATCGGCATTTTTTTGCCTGCTTTTTTGCTGGTCGCGGGCACCCTGCCATTTTGGGATGCGATCCGCCGAAAACCGCGCGTGCAAGGGGCAATGAATGGAGTGAATGCGGCTGTCGTCGGCATCTTGCTGGCCGCTTTTTACGATCCGATCTGGGTCAGTTCGATTCGCACCCCTGCGGACTTCTCCCTTGCTGCGATCCTCTTTGCCATGCTCGCTTTTTGGAACCTGCCGCCTTGGATCGTGGTGCTGACAGGCGCCCTGGGCGGAACGTTGATGCAATGGCTCGCGTAAAAAAGAGGCCGCCCGCAAAGGTTTGACCTTCGGGAGCAGCCTCACTTCTGACAAGTCATGCCCGTCGTTTCAGTTGGCCTTTTTCTGCTCTTTCTTCAAATCTTCCATGATTTCATCAATTTCCATGATCTTCAGGACGATTTGCTGTTTTTCTTTATCGCTGGCCGATTCCCACTCGGACAACAACTGGTCTCTCTGCAGCGTGTAACGTTGCACTTCACTCAGCATGGTTGTTCCACCTCTCGTTTTTATATAATAATTATCTCCAGTTTCCAATCTTTTAACCGATCGCACTTTCATTATAACAAAAATTACGTCGATTGTTGCGCCGAGTTTTTGAATACTTTGTTAAATATATGTTATTTAAATGTGTTTTCCACATGGGTTTTCCACGCGCAACATGCCCATTCCCGGATTGTGCTACAATAAACGAGACAAAGCAGTTCATGGTCAGGAGGATGGCAAGTGGCGGAAGATACGCACAAATTCTCGGGTGAAGAGCGCAGGCAATGGATACTGGAAAAATTAAAAAAAGCGGCCAGTCCTGTGACAGGAACAGAACTGGCGCAATTGGCCAACGTCAGCCGTCAGGTCATCGTTCAGGATATCGCCCTGCTGAGGGCGTCGAAGCACCCCATTCTGGCCACGCCGCAAGGGTATCTCTACCACGACGCCGAGATCTCGCAGGAAAAATACCCCTGTTCGCGGGTGATCGCCTGCAAGCATCAGTGGGAAGAAACGGAAACGGAGCTGAATACCCTGGTGGATCACGGCCTTCAGGTCCTGGATGTCATCGTGGAACATCCCGTATATGGAGAACTTCGCGGTTCTTTGATGCTGAAAAACCGGCGCGATGTGCAGCACTTCCTGAAAAACATTCAGGCTTCCGGGGCCTCCTTGCTCTCCTCGCTCACCGGGGGCGTCCACTTGCATACGGTGGCCGCGGAGTCGGAGTCGCTCATCGATGAAGCGTGCCAGGCGCTGTCGCGGCTCGGGATCCTGCTCAATGACCAGCCGCATCAAAGGGTCCGGGATGCCTGAATCTCTTTGATCACCGACGGATTCATCCTTCTTAAGAGCGCAATCAGGAGCCGTTTGGCCGCCTGATAGTCATCCCGGTGGATGACCGAGACATGACTGTGGATATAGCGGGCGGGAATGCTGATCACCGCAGATGGAACCCCCCTCCCGGACAGATGCACCCTTCCGGCATCGGTGCCTCCTTGTGAAACAAAAAACTGGTAGGGGATCTTCTCTGTTTCTGCCACGTCCAGGATGAGATCGCGCAAGCCGGGAAGCAAAATCATCGAACGATCATAAATCCGGATCAATACCCCTTCTCCAAGCCGTCCAAAACCGTCCCGCACGCCCGGCGTATCTCCAGCCGGGCCTGCATCCAGCGCAAAAAACAGGTCCGGTTCCACCAGATTGGCCGCCACCGCAGCTCCCCGCAGGCCCACTTCTTCCTGGACCGTCGCCCCGCTGTACAAGCTGACCTGCAAGGACTCGTCCTTCAACGCCTGCATCAGTTCAATCGCCAACGCGCAGCCATAACGGTTGTCCCAGGCCTTGGCCAGCAACTTTTTTCCGCCGGCCATTACGGTAAAAGGCGTCGCCGGCAAGATCGGCTGCCCGGGCTTGATGCCGATCGTTTCGGCTTCTTCCCGGCTGTCGGCCCCCACGTCAATGAACATCTCGCTGATTTGAACCGGTTTCTTCCGCGCATTCTCATCCAGGAGATGAGGCGGCGTGGAGCCGATCACCCCAGGCACCACTCCCCGCTCCGTGATGATCTGCACCCGCTGCGCCAACAACACCTGATTCCACCATCCGCCCAGCGGCTGGAACTTGACAAACCCCTTTTCCGTAATCTGCGTCACCATCATGGCCACTTCATCCATGTGACCGGCAACCAGAACCTTCGGGGCGTCAGGCGGCCCCTCCTTGACGCCAAACACCCCGCCCAGCCGATCCGAGACGATCCGGTCGCTGTAGCGCTGAAGGTGAGACTTCATGATCTCCCGCACCGGCCCCTCAAATCCGGGAGCGCCGTTGGCCTCGGTCAACTCCTGAAAAAGGGCCAATTGTTCATCTTTCAATCGCTTCACCTCCAAAACGATCCGGCAAGTTCACACTTGCGTCACCCTTATTCCCCAGGAAATCAACAGTTACAAACATATTGTATCAAATCATTCCTCAAACCGACATTTCGGGCAACGCAACGTTTACCTGTCTCGTCCCTTTTTGTGATAAAATAATACAGTACGGAAAGGAGGAAGCGAGCATGTTTGTCGTGTGGATCCTGCTGGCATTGATCATCGGCTCCTTGATCGGTGTCGGCATTGCCCGTTGGGAGGCATCCCGGCGCGTTCCGGTGGACGAGTCGGTCATTCGCGAAAAGTGGGAAGCCGTCAATGAATATCAGCGGAAAAAAGCGGCCCGGAATCATCATCAATGAATCATCAATCCGGAATCATCATCAATGAATCATCAATCCGGAATCATCATCAATTAAGGAAATCAGCATTTCAATCCGTGATGCGAAATCGAAACCGATGCGGAGCGTGACACCGTGAAACCTGACGCATTGCCCCCACACCCCCTGGTCGGCGTGATCATGGGCAGCACATCTGACTGGGAAACGATGAAAGCCGCCTGTTCGATTCTCGAGGAGCTGGAAATTCCTTACGAGAAAAAAGTGGTCTCCGCCCACCGGACACCCGATTGGATGTTCCGCTACGCGGAGACCGCCCAAGAGCGCCAATTGGAAGTGATCATCGCTGGAGCAGGCGGTGCCGCTCACCTGCCGGGGATGATCGCAGCCAAAACCTTGCTGCCCGTCATCGGCGTGCCGGTCAAAAGTTCCACATTGAACGGGCTGGATTCCTTACTGTCCATCGTCCAGATGCCAGGCGGCGTGCCCGTGGCCACCATGGCCATCGGAAAGGCTGGAGCCACCAATGCCGGCCTGTTTGCGGCCCACATCCTGGCCAACAAATATCCGGTCGTCCGCCAGCGGTTGCAACAGCGGCGTGAAGCCATCGAAAAACAGGTTCTGGAACACTCGAAATTGGATTAGTTGTCATGCGGGAAAGGGAGAAAAGCATGGAACGCACCGATTCGATACATACCTCATCCGATCATTCGCCGTCATTGTCCGAACACAAGGCAGCCGCAACCGGGCCCGCTCAGAAGCACCCCGCCATTCTCCCCGGTTCCACCATCGGAATCCTGGGCGGCGGACAGCTGGGCCGGATGATCGCGCTGGCCGCGCGACAGATGGGCTACCGCATTGCCTGCCTCGATCCGCAAGACGACTCCCCTTGCGGCCAGGTGGCCGATCAAGCATATACCGGGGCCCTCGACGATCTGGCGGTTGCCATGCAAATGGCCGAAACGTGTGACGTCATCACCTACGAATTTGAGAATGTGGATGATCGTCTGGTGGAAGCTCTCCAACAATCCCATTACCTCCCGCAGGGCAAAGCGATCCTGACCATATCCCGGCACCGCATTCGGGAAAAAAGCGCCTTGGCATCCATCGGCATCCCGGTCGCGCCCTTCCATCCGGTGCGATCGCGTGCCGATTTGGCCAACGGGGTTCGGGAACTGGGTTTTCCATGTGTCCTAAAGACCGCCCTCGGGGGCTACGACGGCAAGGGACAGGCCGTGATCCGCAATGAAGAAGAGGCGCTTTTGGCCTGGGAAACGCTGTCCGGCATGTGTCCCGAACTGATTCTGGAACAATGGATTCCTTTTGAAAAAGAGATCTCGGTGATTGCCGCCCGCAGCACGACAGGCGAAGTGCGTTGTTTTCCTGCGGCCGAAAACATCCATCAAGACGGCATCCTGCGCATCTCCATGGCGCCTGCGCGCATCCCGCAGGCGCTGCAGGAGCAAGCGCAGGAGCTGGCGACGTCGATTGCCAACCGATTGAATGTCTATGGACTGATTGCGGTGGAAATGTTCCTGACAAAAGAAGGCCAGCTATTTGTCAACGAACTGGCGCCGCGGCCCCACAACTCGGGACACTACACCATGGAAGCCTGTGTCACCTCGCAATTTGAACAGCATGTGCGGGCCATCTGCGGCCTGCCGCTCGGGTCCACGCGCCTGCTCTCGCCCGTGGTCATGCTCAACCTGCTGGGAGAGGAACCGGCCGCCGTCTTGAAACGCTTGCCGGCGCTCCCCGTAGAGGCCAAGCTGCACCTCTATGGAAAAAAAGAGGCGCGCCCGAAGCGAAAAATGGGCCACCTCAATGTGCTTGCTCCCACCCTTGACGAAGCCCTGGAGACCCTGCGGCGGTACCAGGAACAGCTCCAATTGCCCCTGCCTGAATGGTGAGCCTCATTCCTCCAGGTTGACGAACAAAGATTCCGGCGCGATGGCCTTTTCTATCACGCCTTCGCGCTTCAACCAGTCCACCACTTCCTCCCATACCCGCGCGTCTTGGTAGCCGAACGGCTTCTCCCCCGCGTCCATCAACGGCAGGAGGATCTCCAGGCTCTGCCGCTCAATCTCTTCATCCAGCGGGAACGCCTCGCTTTGCTGCTTGAACAACACTTGCAACGCAGCTTCCGGATTGGCCGCCACCTCCTCCTGCGCCCGTTGCGCCGCACGCCAGAATGCCGCGATGGACTCCCGTTTCGCCTTCCAAGTGCTCTCGCTCGTGACCAGAATCAGTTCATAATAGTCGGGAACGCCATAGTCAACCGGATCGATGACCCGGACGGGAACCCCATGCTTTTCCAGGAGCAGCTTCTCGTGATTGATGTAGCCGCCCAGGACCGCGTCCACCTGATCGGTGCTCAAAGCCTGCACGATGTCCCAGCCGATATCCTGCAAGGTTACCTTGCCGGGATCCCCACCGTCTGACTTGACCATCGTCTGAAGAATCGCCTCGTTGGTGGGAATGGAAGGGTAACCAAGCTTCCGGTTTTCAAGATCTTTCGGCGACTGGATCGGGCTGTCCGCCTTGACCATCATGGCATTCAAGGGGTGGCGGACCACCGCTGCCACCGCCACGTTGGGCACGCCTTCCGCCCTGGCCATCACCAGTTGCGGCTGGTAGCTCAAGGCCAAATCCACCTGATTGGCCGCGACCAAACGGAGCGGGTCGTTGGTCTCGGCCGGCATCTGAATCTCCACATCCAGCCCTTCCTCAGCAAAGTATCCCTTCTCTTTGGCAAGATAGATGAAAGCATGCACCGCATTGGGATACCAATCAAGCATGATGCTCAGCTTTTCCGGCTTTTTTCCGTCATCTGCCCCCCTACCCGTCTCGTTTGCCTCCCGATCCGGCAGCTCTCCCTGCCCCCCACAGGCGGCCAACACCAGGGCCAATCCGCCCAGCAACGCCAAAACCAGCATGTTCATCGTTCGTCGCTGTTTTTGTCCGTCCATTTTTCCCTTCCCTCCATCCTAATTCCCTCCATATTCCCTCTATCTTCCCATTTACAGTTCCACCCAACGTCCATTTCTCACCGACCATCCACATCCGGCACATGATGCGGACATTGGATGGCCATCCGGGAATCAGACGGCTTTCCTCTCAACACCTGCAAGGAAGCCAATCATTGCCGTGCCGATCCCCTGTGCCCGCCTTCCCGCTTCCAGGGCAAACACTTGCGTTCCATGCCCTGAATCAACAGAAACAGGAGAATCCCCAGCAGGGACAGCACCAGTACCGCGGCAAACAATGGAGCGGCGCGGACACTGTGGGCCATCCGCCGGCTGAAATACCCCAGGCCTTCATTGGCTCCCAGCCATTCGCCGATGGTGGCCCCGATGACGCTGACCACCGCCGCCATCTTCAAGCCGGTGAAAAACATCGGCAAGGAAGCGGGCACCTGCGCCTTGAGAAAAATCTGCCAGCGGTTGGCGCCCATCGTCCGCAGGAGCTCCACCCATTCGGCATCCGTGCGCCGGAAACCGTCATATGTGTTCACCACAATCGGAAAAAAGCTGATCAGGACCGTCACCGCCACTTTTCCCCAGATCGAATAGCCGAACCACAACACGAAAACCGGAGACAAGGCGATGATCGGCAGCGTCTGCGTAACCACCAGCAGCGGATAGAAGGTCCGTTCCACCAGCGGAAACAGCGTCATGGCCGCAGCCAGCCCAACCCCCAAAACCACCGAAATGGCCAGTCCCAAGAGGATGATCCACAGTGTGGCGGGCAGATGCACGGTGAACAACAATCCGGCATGCTCCCACAGCGCGTAGAGGATGGCGGAGGGCGGCGGGAGGATGAACACCGGCACGTTCAATGCCCTGACCGCCACCTCCCATCCGAGCAGCATCAGCAAGAAAAAGGCAACGGGTGCGCGATACTGTTGCAGCCAGTACATCACGTCGCCAGCGCTCCCTCTTCACCACGGATTTGTTCCAGCAATTGGCGTTTCAAACGGATAAAAGCCTCCTCCGTCACCATGAACATCTTTCGCGGACGGGAAAGCGGCACCTCCACCATCCGCACTGTGGACAATGGGCGGGCGGAAAGCACCCCGATGCGGTCGGAGAGCAAGATGGCCTCTTCCACATCGTGGGTGATAAACAGCACGGTCTTCCGCAACTTCTGCCACAGGTTCAGGAGCCATTCCTGCAGCTGGGCGCGCGTCAACGCGTCCAACGCGCCGAAAGGCTCGTCGAGCAAGAGCACGTCGTTGTCCGCCAGAACGGTCCGCAAAAAAGAAACCCGTTGCCGCAAGCCCCCTGACAACTGATGCGGATACAGGTCGGCCACCGCCTCCAAGCCAAATTCCCCCAAAAAGGAGCCGGCCCGTTCGAGCGCCTCTTTGCGCCGCCATCCTTTCAGCTCCAGGGGCAATGCCGCATTTTCGCGCACCGTGCGCCAGGGAAAAAGCGTGTCCCGCTGGGGCATGTAGCCCACCTTGCCCAGGCGCCGGCAAAAGGGCCGGCCCCGGTACAAAATCTCACCGGCGTCCGGTTCCAGCAGTCCTGTCAACAGCTTGAACAACGTACTCTTTCCCGAGCCGCTCGGCCCGATCAGAGTAAAGAACTCCCCCTCCCGCACACTCATGGAAAAGCCGTCCAAAACGGGAAAGGAACCCCCCGCCTGCCGGTAAGTGAAATGCAAATCCCTTAACGTCAACACATCCTCCACTTCTCCCATGTGCTGCCACACTCCCCGCTGGAACCGCTCTACACCGGCCATTCTTCGCGCTGATAGGCCTTTTCCCAAAAGAGATACTCATATCGGCTGCTGGTCAAAAACAGGTCTTGCAATCGCTTCTTATGCGCCTCATCAATCGACGCGGTCAGCGCATCCAGGCGCTCCCGCATCATCGCTGCCAAACGGCCGAATTCCGGCGAAGCGTATGTCTTGATCCAGTCCCGATACGGCGAGGACTCCCAGCCGGGAACCTGAGCCAAGCGCAAACCGATCTCGTGATACCCCCATTGGCACGGCAGCACGGCGGCCAGCACCTCTGTCATCGTCCCTTCATAAGCGGTTCGCACCAGGTGGCTGGTGTAGGCGTAGGCTGTCGGAGAAGGAACGGTGGCTTCCAGCTCCTCCCGCGAGATGCCAAATTCCGCCGCGTATTTTCGGTGCAAGTCCATCTCATCATGCAAGGTGGCGTGCAATAGCTCGGCAAACTCACCCATCTCTTTAAGATCATGCGATTTGGCCGCGGCGATGGCGAACACCCTGCTGAAGGCAATCAGGTAAATGTAATCCTGGCGCAAGTAGTATTGAAACGACTCTAGCGGCAATTCTCCACTGGCCAGCCCTTTGACAAAAGGATGCTCCATCTCTTTCTGCCAGATCGGCTCGGCCAATCGACGCAATTCCATGGAAAACGACATTTCCCATACCCCTTTCAAAAAGTGATGTTTCTTCCTTGCCCCCTGTCATCCGCACCACTGCTCAATAAATCGCACCAGCGTCTGCGTATACTGCAGCAGTTCCGCCCATTCCACGCTTTCATTGACCGCGTGCGCCTGCGCGAGTGAACCGGGCCCGTACAACACAGTCGGGATACCGGCCCGCCCCAGCCAGCCTGCATCGGTTACGGTGGACGACATGCTGCAAACCGCAGGCACCCCGCCAATCTCTTCATGCACTTGCGAGAGAAGCTGTACCCCTGGGTGCTGCCAGTCGACTTCCAAGGCCGGGAATATCTCACCTTGATCTTCAATCATGGAGCTTCCGCCCCAGCGAAATTGCGGCGGATGCTGGCTCAGCCACGGATCGGCGGCCGCCATCCGCAGGACATGCTCCTCCACCTCTTTGGCCACGCTCTCGTACGTTTCATTGGGGTAAAAATGGACCGTTATCCAGAGTTTGCACTGATCTGCCACAAAAGCAGGATGGCGTCCCCCTTCAATCACCGCCGGATTGATGGTATTCATACCGGGAGGAAAGCCCGGATAGGATTTCATCACTGCCCAATGACGTTCCAATTCCTGAAGCGCGTGGATCACCTTGACCATTTTTTCAATCGCGCTGGCGCCAAATTGCCCTCCTCCCGCATGGATGAGTTTGGCGCGCATGCCATCGTGGAACGTATGCGGGCTGCGAATCTCAATCCAACCGGTTATCACGCCGCCCTGGCCCTGAATCTGCATCTGGCTGGTATCCATCACGATCGCAAAATCGGCTGTGTAACCACGCTGAACACAGGCTTGCGTCCCGGCTTCCCCCACCTCCTCCCCAATCACCGACTGGAAAATGATATCCCCTTTCGGGACAAAGCCTGCCTCTTTCAACAAGGACAGCGCAAAGAGCCCGCTGGCCAGTCCGCCTTTCATGTCGGCCACGCCGCGCCCGTACAGGCGCCCGTCCCGCTCGGTCAACGTGAATGGCGGCGTGCGCCACCTCTCATCCTCTTCCACGCTCGCCACATCGATGTGCCCGTTTAAAATGAGGCTGCGCCCGCCACCCGTTCCCCGCCAACGGCCAACCACGTTATCATCATTCGGGTAAATTTCCCACTGATCCACCTCCATGCCTAGATTTCGCAAATATTCAGCCACATATTGCTGCGCCAAACGCGTGTTCCTGGCGGGAGGGCTGACCGTCGGAAAAGCCACCAGCCGGCTCAACAGTTGAAGATACTCCTCCTTTTTCTCATCGATCCTCCGTCTCCATTCCTCACTGGAAAACAAGGGTCCTCTCCTCCTTGCAAAAACCAAATCCAAATGAACGCACAAAAAAACCGCTCCCAGTGGAGCGGTTTGGGTACGAATTTCCTCATGCCGAGTGTGGCGCCAAAAAACGCCTTCGTATCCTCCGATCCACTTCCCTACGCTGGTATGATCCAGATCAGGTTCAAAGGGTTAAGGGTTGAACACCCTTTCTCAGCTCCCAACGGAGCACCCCTAGTGGATGAAAAGCGAGATGAAATTGTCTGACATTCATACTATACCCGAACCGGCGCAAAAAGGCAAGGCGCTCAGCCGACTGAGGGCCTGGCCTGGGGCTTCCCGATCAGGTCCGCTTGATCGGTTTCCTGGGGCGGCCTGCGGAACACTTCCATGCACATATAGCTGAGCGCGCCAAACAGCAGCATGATCAAGGTGGCGTGCAGCAAGCGCGTAAACAGGTTGAGCCCTGCCCACATCATCAGGCCGCCGCTTAAAATCTGCAACACGACGAGCGCGCCGGACCACACCCCCGCGAGGTACAGATCACGCCGTTCCTTGTACCGGCGAAGCGTGACCACCAGCAAGGCCAGTACTGCCACCATCAGCAAGAAAGCGCTCAGGCGGTGGACAAACTGGATTCCTGCCGCACCCGAAAAGCCGGGAAACCACTTCCCGTCGCAAAGCGGGAACCATCTGCCGCATCCGCCGCTCGCATTGCCGTGAACCACATACGCCCCCGTATATACCACCACATAGGTGTAAGCGGTCACGCCGAAGAGGGCATTCCGGTATCCCTTTGTGAAAGTCATTTGTACCGGGCGCGATTCCCAGCGAAAGAGAATCAACGTAAACAACAATACCGTCGCAAAAGCGACGAGCGAGACGCCGAAATGCAATGCCATGATCGGGGGAGACTGTCCCCACACCACAGCCGCCGCCCCGAGCAGTGCCTGGATCGCCGTAAAAAGAAAACTGGCCGCGACAAGAAAGCGGGCATCCCGTCGCCCCTTGCAGGCGCGCCACGCCCAAACCAGCAACACCGTAATCAGGATGCCGACGATACCGGAAACCACCCGGTGGCTATATTCGATCATCGAATTGATGTTGGCTTGCGGGAGGAACTGACCTTCACACAACGGCCACGATCGGCCGCACCCGTCTCCCGATCCGGTTTTTGTGACCATCGTGCCGACGAAGACGACCAGGAACATAAACACCGTTGTGATGACTGCCAGCCCTTTCAATCCCCTGCTCACACGGATACCCCCTGTACTGGTTGATGCTCCTTCGTCATACACTTCAACCTTCATTATACCGTAAAGGAATGCCGCGGCACGAATTCAGAAAAGGCGTTCTTGTGACACCAACGCTTCAAAACAGGCGATATCCCCAGTCCTCGAGGAATTTTCCAAACAACGCCAGCGGCAAGCCCACCACATTGAAATAGTCGCCGTGGATGCCTTCCACCAGCGTCGCGCCCAGTCCCTGAATGGCGTAGCTACCGGCCTTGTCAAGCGGCTCGCCTGTCGCCACATACCGGCGAATCGTCTCATCGGAGAGCCGGCAAAACTGTACGTCGGTCCGGGCATGACCCAGCCGTTCCCTGTATTCCTTGCCGACTTCAAACAAAGCCAGCCCGCTATACACCTGATGGCGGCGACCCGACAAACGGCGCAGCATGTGGCGGGCATCTTCCTCATCCGCCGGCTTTCCCAAAATTTGGTTGTCCAGTACCACCACCGTATCGGACGCAATCACCAGAACGGGCCCTTTCTTTTCCTGCGGCAATTCCGTGTCGCGCCCTTTTTCGGTTCCCGTTACGTGCGGCTGTCCGGTGAGCAGCTGTTCGACGATGGCGCGGCCCTTTTTCCAGGCCAATTGTTCCACTGTCTCTCCCGGTGTCAAGCCCGGCGATACCGTCTCATCCACCTGCGGCGGCCGGATCGTAAAACGGATCCCGAGGGATGCCAGCAGTTCCCTGCGCCGCGGCGAGCCAGAGGCCAGAATCACGGTGGCCTCCGGAATGAGCCCCATGGCCATCACCTCACAAAGAAGTATTCCCGACAGGTGCGATCAGGAAAACACAATCGTCTTGTTCCCGTATACCAGGATCCGATCCTCGAGGTGCCAGCGCACCGCACGGGCCAGCACAATCCGCTCCATATCACGGCCGATGCGCTTTAAGTCCTCCACCTGATCGCGGTGATCCACCCGCTGTACATCCTGTTCGATAATGGGTCCCTGGTCCAGTTCTTCCGTCACATAATGCGCCGTGGCGCCGATAATCTTTACCCCGCGTTCGTACGCCTGATGATACGGCTTTCCGCCGACAAAGGCGGGCAAAAACGAGTGATGAATGTTGATGATCTGGTTGCGGTAACGCTGCACCATGCGCGGAGGGATGATTTGCATATAGCGTGCCAGGACGATGGTGTCAACTTTTCCCTCCAGCAGCTCCAGATGCACATTTTCCGCCGCTTCCCTGTTCTCCTTGTTGACAGGAACATGGTGGTAGGGAATGTCAAACGGCCTGACCAGCGGCTCGAGATCCGGATGATTGCTCACCACCATCACGATCTCGGCCGGCAATTCCCCCAAACGCCAGCGCCAGAGCAGCTCCTGCAAGCAATGATCCTCCCGTGAGGCAAAGATGGCCAGCCGTTTTTTCTGCCCGGCGTGGGTCATCCGCCAGACCATCTGAAACTTGTCGGCCACTTCTTGAAACCGCTTTTCGATCTGGGGCAGTTGTTCCGCCAGATTGGGCAGATCAAATTCAACCCGCATAAAAAAACGTCCACCCTCCGGATCGGTGGAATGTTGATCCGACTGGACAATATTGGCCCCGCAGTGATACAGGAACTGCGAAACAGCAGCCACAATCCCCGGCCTGTCCGGACAGGAAATCAGCATTCTTCCCCTGTTTCTCTCGTTCTGTCTCATCTGAGTTGACTCCCTTCAGCTTTTACTCCCTTCAAGTGGTTCTTCATCTTCCAATCGTCTTCGATTGCGCTCCAGATCCCTTTCCAAGGCTTGGCTTTCTTGGTGCCGAGGCGATCGGGTGACCACTTCAATCGCCTGGATCAAGGCGCTCTGCAGATCGACACGCATTTGGAATTCCAGTTGAGACACCTTGGCATACAGCTCCCCCTGCCGGCTGACCACATAATGGCTCGGCAGGCGGTTCAAGGCGTAGGCTTGAATGTCGAGCCGGCATTTTTCACAACGGCAGGTTTGCGGAAAGTGCGGCAGGATCCTGTCCAACTCCTGTTTCACCAGCCACTCCATCACATTGACCAATTGCACCATCTGGCTTCTCACTCCCTGTGCCCGCATCTGCCATAGATGCAGGGTCCTTTTCCTTCAAAAAACGCAGTCCCTTTTCAATCTCCTGACTGACTTCCGGAACGGTTTCCTGGCGATACGCCTGTTCCAACGCCTGCTGAACCCGCCTCCTTACCGCCTCTTCCTGGCCGGCCGCGATCTTGCCCACCGCCCAAGCGGCTGTCCCACGGATGACAGGCCGCGGGTCTTCCAGCTTTTCCAGCAACAACGGGATCGCGCTGGCATCCCGGTAATGGGCCAGTGCCAAGATGGCGTTCCGTTCCAGCGGCTTTTTGCCACGCCAGCTGGCGGCCGACATGCCAAACCGCTCGCGAAACATGCGGTTGCTCATTTTCAGGATGGGTTGCAACAGCGGCTTGACCACCTCCGGATCGGGCGCAAATGCTTCCTGATGGGTGAAGTTAAGCCCCTTGTTGTAGGGGCAGACTAGTTGACAGGTGTCGCACCCGTACAGCCGGTTGCCAATGATCTCCCGATACTCCTCTGCCAGAAAATCTTTCGTCTGCGTCAGATAGGAAACGCACCGTTTGGCGTCCAGCTGCCCGGGCGCCACAAGCGCCCCGGTGTGGCAGGCGTCGATACACCGTGTGCATTCGCCGCAGGACTGGGTGATGGGAATATCCGGGGGAAAAGGCAGATTGGTCAGCATCTCGCCAAGGTATACCCAGGAGCCAAACTCCGGCGTGATGATCGCCGTGTTTTTGCCGCTCCAGCCAATTCCGGCCCGCTCTGCCACCGCCCGATCGGACAGGGCGCCGGTATCCACCATGATTTCGGTTTGAACTCCCTCTACCCTATGGCGAAGATAAGCGGCCAGCTCCTCCAGTTTCCGGCGCAATACCCGGTGGTAATCTTCCCCCCAGGCCGCCCGCGCGAAAAAGCCCCGGTACGCGCCCTTGCGCGAGGCAGGGGGATGGTCCATCCGCGTCGGATAGGCCAATGCGATGGCAATGATGGATCTTGCCCCCGGCATCAGCAGCTGCGGATTGGTGCGCCGCTCCAGATCGGGCTCTTCAAAACCCGACTCATATCCCAGCTCGCGGTGCCGCACCAGCCGCTCCTTCAGCTCGGTAAACGGCTCCGCTGAGGCAAAGCCGATTTTGTCGATGCCGATGGTTTTGGCATAGGCTTTCAGCTCCTCCTTCAAAGCCGCCCACCGCCCGGCGGCCCTGCCGCTTTCGGGGCTGCATGCAGGCGTGGTGTGCCCGTCTTTTTTTTCCAAACCTTTTCCCCCTTTCCCTCTGCTTCCCCTGCCGCGCCAACGTCACTTCGGAATGGCCGCCACGGCCAGCTGGTCACAACGGTTGTTCCAGGGATTGTCGTGATGCCCCTTGACCTTGCAAAAACGAACCTCATGGCGTCTGGTCAGGGCCCAGAGCTCCTGCCACAAGTCCTGGTTTTCTACCGGCTGCCGCTTGCTGTTCAGCCAGCCGTTGGCCTGCCACTTTTCAAGCCATCCCTGTTGAAAGGCGTTGACAAGGTAGGCGCTGTCGCTGTAGAGCACGACACGGCAAGGCCTTTTGAGCTGTTGCAAGGCTTTGATGGCCGCTTTCAGTTCCATCCGGTTATTGGTGGTCTTGGGCTCGCCGCCGGAAATCTCCTTTTGATGATTCCCGTACAAGAGAATGGCGGCCCAACCGCCAGGTCCCGGGTTGCCCGAACAGGCGCCATCCGTGTAAATGACAACCTCATCGCCCGAAAATTGGCTTCCCGACACGGCCTCTCCTCCCTATCTCTCACTCGCCCGGATTCGCAGGCTGCGCAACCGGTTCACAGCGGCCGCCATCTCCATCCGCCGCGGCCAGGCCAAATCGCCCGGATGCTGGCCGCGATAAGGCGAGAGGAAGTCCAGTCCTTCCCGGTGAAGCTGCTTCTCCACCCAGTCTATGCACTCGGCCACGCTCCACTGTCCATTGGCCACCTGCTTCTCCAAGATCCGGAACACCTCAGCCAAGGCCCGCGTCTGACTGGGATCCACCAGCTGCTCAAGCCCTCCCAGATCGACCGTCTCTTCTCCGTACACGATGGTATGCAGTCCCTTCGCATCCACTTTCTCCTTGCGGCCGCGACGGGCATCGAAACTTTCCGGAAGGATCATGCGCTTCGGAGGGCTGCCGAAATGCCGGCCGCCCTCCTGCCGGCGGTGGGTCGGAATGCGGGCGGCAATCTCCTTGGCCTCTTCCGTGACGTCATAGGGCCGGTAGGTTTCCATCTTGATCACCCGGTCAGCCACATCCAGGTAGTCTCCCGAACCGCCCAGCACCAGAATGGTGGACACCCGGCGTTCTTCGTACAACTGCCTCACCTTGTCGATAAACGGGGTGATTGGCTCCTGTTCCTTGGCCACCAAGGCCTGCATCCGGGCGTCCCGGATCATGAAGTTGGTGGCGCTGGTGTCCTCGTCCATCAGCAGCAGGTCACACCCCACCTCCAACGCTTCCATGATATTGGCCGCCTGCGAGGTGCTGCCGCTGGCATCTTCCGTGGAAAACTGCCGGGTATCCTGGCCAAACGGCAAGCGGTTAATAAACGGCGATATATCCACTTTCTCGACACGCCGGCCATCCTCTGCCCGGATTTTCATCGCCCGCTCCCGCGTGATCACATATTCCCGGCCGTCCCCGCGGATATGGTTGTAGACGCCCCGCTCAATCGCCTTCAGCAACGTGCTTTTGCCGTGATAGCCGCCGCCGACGATCAGGGTGATCCCTTCAGGGATTCCCATTCCTTTGATCGTCCGCCCATCCGGCAAATCGATCGTCACTTCCAAAGACGGCGGTGAGACAAAAGGGATCACTTTTCCCTTCAAAGGACGGTTGCTCACGCCGCTTTCCCGCGGCAGGACGGAACCATTTGCGACAAAAGCCACCAGCCCCCGCTCTTTGAGCGCCTGCCGGATCGCCGCTTGGTCATCCGCCAGCTGCAAGTGATCCAACAGCCGCTTTTCTTCCAGTGAAGCGCGGAACAGGGCCTGCCTGCCGATAGACGGCACGTCTTCGCAAAGCATTTCCGCGGCCTCCCGTCCGAGAATCCGCCTGCCGGCCGCGGGCAATCCCACCTTCATCCGCAGTTCGACATACTCTCTGGTCACCTTGACCGCTGTCCGGGGCAGGATCTCCTGGCCCGGTTCGTCGACGGCGAGCATCCCGCTCTTGCCACTGCCCCGCCGGGTCTGGTATTGCCGGATTGTCCTGGCGGCGACACGGGCCAGAAAATCCTCAAGCGCTATCCGGCGGTGAACAGACGCATCCCATTCTTCCGGCATTCCGGAGGCTGCCCGTCCGACACGCAGACGGATGCGCGAGGGGCTGGCAAACGGATCGCCTTGCACATAATCGATGAACAAGGTGAGCTCCCCATCCGTATAGGTCCCCTGAATCGACTTGTATGCCTTGTATCCGCGTCCGTCTATCTGTTCCAGAAGCTGTTTCAACCTTCTCATCGCCGGTGTCGCATCCTTTCACGATCGTAACCTGACAACGAGTATACCATGTTTCGGCCCTCAATCCCACTCCGCCATCGGCCATCCAATCAACCGTCCCGAATAAAACAGTCCCGAACGCAAGAACCGGACATCTGCACATCGTTCCAACTTCCATGATGCGATGGATCATGATGCCATTCGGTATTTGGTATAATGAGGTTTGAACAATGATGTGAGGTGAAACGCCCGTGAGGATCGACTGGCAACGGGAAGTGGAAAAACGTAAAGACGAGCTGTTGGAAACGGCCATGCGGTTCCTGCGCATCCCCAGCGTCAAGGATGAGGAACGTGCCGCGCCAGGCGCACCGTTTGGCCCCGCAATTCAGCAAGCGATGCAATTTATCCTGGAAGAATGCCAAAAGATGGGGCTTGTCATTCGAAACCTGGACGGCTATGCCGCCCATGCCGAAATGGGACAGGGACAGGAACTGGTCGGGGTGCTCTGCCACGTCGATGTCGTTCCGCCCGGCGAGGGATGGACCACTCCTCCTTTCCAGCCGGCCCTGAGGGACGGCAAGCTTTACGCCCGCGGCGCCCTGGATGACAAGGGGCCGACCGTTGCGGCCCTGTACGCGTTTAAGATCATCAAAGAGCTGGGGTTGCCTTTGTCCCGTCGCGTCCGCCTGATCCTCGGAGGTGATGAGGAGAGCGGCTGGCGCTGCATGGAACGCTATTTTGCGGAAGAGGAGATGCCCACCTTTGGCTTCGCTCCGGACGCCACGTTTCCCATGATCTCCGCCGAAAAAGGGATCCTTGATCTATATTTGCAATATCGTCCGGACACCGACGAGGCTTCGCACCGGCATGAAAGAGAAACTGCCGTCCAACGATTGAAACTTGTCTCGTTGCAGGCAGGCCAACGATTGAACATGGTTCCCGCTGAGGCAACAGCGAAAATATCTGGACCCTTGGAAGCATTGGAGCGGCTGATGAAGCGGTTTGAAAGCGACGTGATCAACCTCGGAAAGGGAACGGCAGCGCGTTCAGGGAACCACTTGACCTTGACTTGTTACGGCAAGGCGGCTCACGGCATGGAGCCGGATAAGGGAATCAATGCCGGCCTGATGCTGGCCCACTTTCTGAGGCGTGAAGCGTTTGCAGAAGAAGACGCCCTTTTCCTCGAAGCGCTGGTAAAGGGATTCTACGGCGACTTCCACGGAAGCAGCCTGGGCATCGCCTTCGCGGATGAAATCACCGGTCCCCTCACCGTCAACCTGGGGCTGATCCAGTACAGGCATGCGGACGGCCAGCCGCCCGAAGGGCGACTGGGCATGACCATCCGCTATCCGGTGACCACCCAGTTTGCCAGGATGCTGGAAAACCTCCGCGCTGCCGCGGCACAATGGGGCTTGCACATCGCATCCTATACCAACAAGGAACCCCATCATGTGGACACCGAGCATTTTCTGGTCAAAACGCTGCGGCGCGTTTACGAAGAACACACGGGCCTGGATAGCACGCCGCTGTCCATCGGCGGCGGCACCTACGCCCGCACGCTGAAGGCAGGCGTGGCGTTCGGACCGCTTTTCCCCGGCAGGGAAGAGACGGCCCATCAGGTGGACGAACACATCCACGTCGAGGATCTCTTGAAGGCGACGGCCATTTATGCCCACGCCATCTACGAGCTGGCCCGCTGAGCCCTGTGGATCAAAAAACCCCTCTCTTCATTGCCCAGAGAGGGGTTTATTGATGCCTGAAACGGCACCTTATACTCCGAAGCCCATAAAGCATTCACCTGTACAAGGCATGCTACCGTATTATGATTGGTGCAGCGCATCATACGCGGCTCGGATCGCCTGCAAGTCTTCCCAAGCTTCCACCTTTTTGGCCGGGTTCCGCAACAGGTAAGCCGGGTGATAAGTGGCGATCATCTTCACCCCGCCACGCTCCACCCACTGGCCGCGAATCTGGGTGATGCGCGCCTTCGGGTCAATGATGGCCCGTGTGGCGGCGGCCCCCAGCGTCACCAGAATGCGGGGACGAATGATGGCAAACTGTTGCCTGAGGATGGGAATACAGGCGGCCATCTCCTCATCCGTGGGCGTCCGGTTTCCCGGCGGACGGCATTTCACAATATTGGTGATGTACACATCCTCCCGCCGCAAATGGATGGCGGCAAGCATCTTGGTCAGCAACTGACCTGCACGCCCGACAAACGGCTGGCCCTGCAAGTCTTCCTGTTCACCAGGTCCCTCCCCGACAAACATCAACGGTGAATGGGGATTGCCTACCCCAAATACCACTTGCGTTCGCCCACGATGCAACGGACACCGCTGGCATTGATGGTAATAACGGGCAAGTGACTGCAATAGTTCCTCCTTGCTTCGCCCTTCCTGCATCGACGGTCCTCTCCACGATGGCTTGAGAACTTACTGTAGATAAGAATCTTCAATAAACATCTTGATTATACCGCACTTCCCCGTCAAAACAAACAACGAACCTCATCAACGGCAAGCGGCGCAAAATGAAAAACGCGACTCCTCATTGAATAGACAATGAGAAACCGCGTTAAAAACAAAGAGAAAACGTATGTATGACAGTGATGTCTCCCTGATCCCAAACGGTGCCAAAGGACAAATACTGACGTTGGGATGGGAGGGAGTCATGGTGCCGAAGGTCGGAGTCGAACCGACATGGGATAAAACCCACACGATTTTGAGTCGTGCGCGTCTGCCAATTCCGCCACTTCGGCATGACAAATCAGCTTTCCCCGGGACAAGCCCTGTGACAGACATAATATTATCAAATCTTGTCATCAGTCGTCAAGATATTTCATGATTCGTGCTCAAGGTTTGGCTTCTCGGATTGGTTTTCTTTGATTATCGCCAAATGGTGCCTGGATCACATCATTTGCCATGAATCTGAAAAAATTGGCCACCTGGCTACGGAAGGCAGGTGGCTCGATACGTCGATATTTCATGTTGTGTTCAACCTCTTTCACCATTCATTCGTTCACTGACGGTTCAAGATCGGAAACAGACCTGGGCCTTTCCTTCTCAAATAAGAGAATAAGCGAGGGCAACAACATGCCGCGGACCAGGAACGTATCCATCAAAATCCCCAGTGCGACAATAAAACCGAACACAAACAGATCAGCGATCGGCATCGTTGTCAGGGCCGCGAAAGTGGCCGCGAGAATCACACCGGCCGAGGAGATCACGCCGCCGGTGTTGCGGACGGCCCTTTCCAGCGCCTCACGCAATCCGCATCTTTGACGTTCCTCTAAAAAACGAGAAACCATGATGATGTTATAATCGATACCCAAAGCAACGAGAAAGATAAAAGCGTACATCGGTACCCGAGTACTGACTGCATCGAACCCGAACATCACATCCACCAAAAATAGCCCCAGTCCGAGCGCAGAAACATAAGACAACAAAATGGTGGCCATCATATACAGCGACATTTTCAAAGAACGCGTCAACACATAGAGCAGCAAAAGGATGAGCACCGTTTCCAAAACGACGATTTTCGTGATGTCCGTTCGGTTCACGTTGCGTTCATCCAGTAACCCGGCCGTCGTGCCGGAAAAATACATTTCTCCCGACAACCCGGCGTCACGGATGTATCGATCCGCTTCCTCACGCATCGTTGACAAGCGCTCGACCGCCTCTGGGGAATATGGGCTGATATCGAAGGACAATGACAATTCTGCTGCGGTGTGTTCATCATTGACACGGTTAACCCGGACGGAGGCAACGTTCGGCTGCGCCTTCAATTGATCTGCCAATGTATTGATCTGCTCCTGTGACATTCCTTTTTCGTCTACCACCAGAATCGTTGTGGGCGCCAGTTCTCCTTTGTCATAGCGGGCCTCCACAATTTCGTAGCCGATGCGGGATGGCATGTCGGGCGGAAACGATTTCACCATGTCGTATTCGAATTTCAAGTTCCACACGTTTAGCGCCGTCACAACCAAAACGACGAGCACGGTAATGCCCGTAGTGACGGGCCTGGTGGTCACAAATCGGGCAATCAACCCCCAGATGCCGTGTTTGGCTTCCGTCTCCTCACCAAAATTCGGAATGCGAGGCCAGAACGATTTCCGTCCGAAAGCGGTAAATAACGCGGGAACCAAGGTAACGGAAGCCAGCATGATCATGACCATGGCGACACCAAAAACAGGAGCAAAATTGGCATAGTCCCTGAAATCGGCGAAAAACAGGACAAGCATTGACGCCAGCACCGTACCGCCAGCGATCAGAACCGGTTTTCCGGTGGCGCGCATCGCTGCCCTCATCGCTTCATGTTTGTCTTCGTACCGGCATAGTTCTTCACGATAACGAGAGAAAACAAACAAGGAATAATCAGTGACCGCAGCAAACAGCAAAACGCTCATGATCGAAATCGTTTGGCTACTGAATTCGAGTCCCGCCGCACCAAGAAGCCCGACCAACTGATTCACTACCTGGTGGACAATCGCCGTTGCCAGCAGCGGGATCAGGGCAAGCAATGGCGAACGATAAATGATGACAAGCAACACGAGGATGATGCCGACAGTGGCCAACAGAAGAACAACATCAGCTCTTTCAAACAGTCTCACCGTGTCGCCAGCAATTCCAGCAGGACCAGTCACATAGAGCTGATTTACCCCTCTTTCAGGTTCCGCCGCCTGCAGAATGGCGTCCACCACTTCACCCATCTGGCTGCCGCCCAACTCTCCTGTCACGGTGGCCGGAACGATCATGGTCGTTCCGTCCTCCGAAACGAAGGACTTGAGAGCAGGACCAGGCAAAGCCGTCAAATCGTGCACTTTTACATGTTCGATGTTCGCATCCGCGATAGCCTGTACCGTATTCACCACCGCTTGAACGTCCACATCTCCCTGCTCGCGATGGAAGACAAGAATGGCAGGCGTTCCCTGATCGTCAGGAAAATACTGTTTTAGCTTCTCCGCAGCGATCTTGGATGGTACATCAGAAGGAAGGGATTGAAAACTAGGTGATTTATAATCGGCCGGGCGCGGTCCCATACTCAACAAAAGCATGGCGACAATCCACACAATGAGCGTGATGCGCACTCCTTTTGGAGTTGTCACCCTGTCCGTCAGTTGGCGTATGATGGAACTCATCACGTTTTCCTCCCCGCAACATCTGTTTAGCATCCTCTAAATTTAACAACTTTCAATTTTTTCAATTGGAACTCGCAGCCGAACCCGCGCCACAGGCACCCAGCAAAAAATAGATCTTTTCAAAAAAATTCAGTCCGCTCCCGACAAACGTTTGGTAGCCATTCACGGATTCAGGCTCTCATCCGTTTCAGTTTGTTTCTTCAACCATTCGATCGTCTCTTTCAACCAGTCCCTGTTTGCCTCGCACAATCTGATGCGACGGCTGATGGCCAGATTAACCCCCAGGCCGTTATGGTGCTTCGGCAGGTTCCGGTATGTATCGATCATACGTTCGATTTTCTTCAGCCGGACTGTCAAACATGCCAGGGCATCCTGAACCGAAAGATGATCGAGAAACATAATGCTGATCTCTTCGGCATGAGTTGTTTCGTCGGTTGAGGCTAGTAACTCGCGAAGCAGTTCCTCGAACCGCTTCTCTCCTTTCATTGTGATAGAGTAGACGATTTTTACCGGACGATTCCCCTCCTTTCCAAGAGTTGATTCCACATAACCTTCTTTTTCCAAGCGCTTTAAGATGGCGTAAGCTGTAGCCTTTTTCATGTTGGTCACTCGACCCAGGTTTTTCTCGATAAATTCATTGATCTTGTAACCGTGCTGGTCTTGCGCCTTTAACAATCCGAGAATCAGCAGTTCTCTTTCCACAAGCTGCATCCTTATGCCGACCCCGCTTTCCATACTATGATATTTATTTGTGAATAGTCAAGAATAACTATATTCAAATGTCAAAGAAGTACGTTCAAGCAATCAGCCAAACCACCGCAGCAATAAATTACAAACAAACATCAGAAATAACCTTTTGACAAAAACGCATGTTTTGGCATAAAATCAAATATGAACACATGCTCATATAATAATATAAATGAATGCGCAAGACGAGCCCTCTGGACGGAAAGGGGGGATATCCTTGGCAACCGATATCCAAACAAAAAGCCGTCTTCGGCAATATCACCTCAAAGGGCTTACCTGAGCCGACTGTGCCGCCAAGTTGGAGCGGCACCTTCGGGCGGTGCCCGGAGTAAGAGAAGTGGAACTGAATTTTGTTGCGGCCAAACTGAGCATTGAGGGGGATATTTCCGACCAGCGTCTGCAAAAAGAGATTCGGAAAATTGAAGATGTCACCATTCTTCCGGTAAAGACGGCAGAAGCGACTGTCCGCCAGTCCTTCTTGCAAGCAAACGGGAAACTGCTGCGTACCGGGCTGTCACTGGCCACATTGCTCCTGGGACTTTCTTTGGGCACATATGAATCATTGCAAAAGATCTTCCTGCTCTCATCCATCCTTATCGGCGGTTATCCCGTGGCACAAAAAGGACTCCGGAATCTGCTGCGTCTCAACTTTGACATGAATGTGCTGATGACCATCGCTATCACGGGCGCCCTCATCATCGGCGAATGGAATGAGGCGGCCGTGGTCGCCTTCCTCTTCGCCGTCAGTGAGATGCTGGAATCCTATTCCATGGAAAAAGCCCGTCAGTCGATCCGCTCGCTGATGGAGCTGGCCCCAAGAGAGGCCACGGTGCTCCGCAACGGGCAGGAAGTGCGCATCCCCGTCGAAGAGGTCAACGCTGGCGATATTCTGGTTGTAAAACCGGGCGAAAAGATCTCCCTCGACGGCATCATCCTGGAGGGAGCCACTTCCGTCAACGAAGCTCCCATTACCGGCGAGTCCATGCCGGTCGAAAAAGAGCCCGGCGATCCGGTCTACGCAGGCACGCTGAACCAACAGGGAGCTTTCCGCATGCGGGCCACCAAACGGGCGGAAGATACGACGCTGGCACGCATCATCCAATTGGTGGAGAAAGCGCAAGGGGAACGGGCGCCATCCCAGGCCTTTGTCGACCGCTTTGCCAAAGTGTACACGCCGCTGATCATCCTGATGGCCGCAGGAGTTGCCCTCATCCCGCCCCTCCTGCTTGGCGGAAACTGGAATCACTGGGTGTATGAAGCCCTGGCCCTGCTGGTCGTCGCCTGCCCCTGCGCACTGGTGATTTCAACACCGGTGGCCATTGTCTCGGCGATTGGCGCAGCAGCCCGGAACGGCGTGCTGGTGAAAGGCGGCATCTACTTGGAAGAGATCGGTCGGCTCAGGGCCATCGCTTTTGACAAGACGGGAACCCTCACCATGGGAAAACCGGAAGTGACCGATCTTCTGCCCGCAAGCGAACAGACGGAAGAGGAGCTGTTGCGCCTGGCCGCCGGCCTTGAAGCCAGGTCGGAACACCCTTTGGCCCGGGCGATCATCCAGCGTGCTGACGAAAGGGAAATCCCCTATGCGCCGGCGCGGTCGTTTTACGCGGTGCCCGGAAAGGGAGCTGAAGGTGAAATCGACGGCATCCGTTACTGGATCGGCAAACCAAGCTGGGCCGAGGAAAAGGGCCTGAACACCGATCCGCTGATGGCACGGATCGGCGCCTTGCAAAAGCAGGGAAAAACCGTGATGCTTCTCGGCACAGAGGAAGAGATCCTGGGGCTTGTGGCCGTGTCCGATCCGGTACGCCCGCAAAGTGTTGACGCCATCCTCCGGTTAAGACGGTACGGCATCAAAACCCGGATGCTCACCGGCGATAACCGGAGCACGGCGGCAGCCATTGCCCAACAGGTGGGTGTCGATGATTATGAAGCGGAACTTCTGCCGGAAGAAAAATTGCAGCAAGTCCGGCTTCTCCTTCGGCAATACGGCACCGCAGCCATGGTGGGCGACGGAATCAACGACGCCCCCGCCCTGGCCGCCGCCTCCGTCGGCATAGCGATGGGCGGCGCCGGCACCGATACCGCGTTGGAAACCGCCGACGTCGTCCTGATGGGAGACGACTTGCTGAAACTTCCCTTCGCCATTCACCTTGGACAGCGAGCCGTTCGCGTCATCCGGCAAAACATCGCATTCTCTCTGGGGACAAAGCTGTTGGCCGTGCTTCTCGTCTTCCCGGGGTGGCTGACCCTGTGGCTTGCCATCCTTGCCGACATGGGAGCCACGATCCTGGTCACGCTCAACGGGATGCGTCTCTTCCGCACCAGGGAAATGTGACACCCCTGCCGCCGGCACAATCGCAAACTGCACACATGACAAGGCACGGATTTCTCCCGTGCCTTTTCATGTTCTTTTCAGAATCAACCCATAAAGTAAAAGGTGAAAAATGAAGGAAAACAAGAATCAGGTGATGATCATGTCCAAACCAAACAAATGGATCAAATGGGGCATCGGCGCCGGCGGAACACTGGTCATTGCCCTTCTATTTCAAGGAATCAGGCAAAATGACGCCTTCCTCGAAGCGGTTGCAGCCAATCAGGATTCGCAAGAAAAGCGGACAGCGCAAATCACCGACAGCGATTCACTGAATCCGTACCGTTTAAACGATGATCATTCTCAATCGGGCATGCATCCTGAAACAGACACAAGCCAGCCATTCCTATTTGTGCTGCCCCAGGATCGGGCAGCCTCCTTGGTAACAGATCCGCAAGCGCGAACCCACGCATCTTTTGCGGTTCCCGGAAGAGCAGAGAGTGGGAACGACATGAGCGAACAAGGTGACCGGGATGACCATGACCGGGACAATCATCACGGGAAAGGTCATGATTGGAAAGGCCGCGGCTGGGACGGGTGGCCGGCCGAAGAGCATGACGAACATCATGACGAACATGAGGATGAGAAACATGATGAGGTTGATGATGATGAGATACACGGATGACACAGACTGCCGCGAAACGAATGACAGGTGATCGCCATGGCAAACATGACCAAGACTGAATTGACCTGTTCACACCCGAACGCTTCCGCGAAGAAAAAACAAAACACACCTGTTCCCATGGCCACACACCGCTTCCGGGCCATGAATACGGAGATCGAGGTAATCCTCCCGGCGGAACACAGCCACCATGCCAGAACAGCCGAAATCTGGTTCCGGAACAGCCAGGAGCGCTTTTCCCGGTTTGACCCAAAAAGTGAACTCAGCCGGATCAACCAGTCATCCAGCTCTTGGGTCTTCGTCTCCAAAGCGATGGCCGAAGTCTTATCTTTGACCAGGCATTTTTGGCTGAAAACAGACGGCCTTTTCAGCCCCTTCCTCCTGGATGCGCTGGAAAAAGCCGGATATGCCCATTCGTTCGAATGTCTCCCACCAGTCGCTATATCCGAGCCATCCGCCATATCCGCGGAGGAAACTTGTCCCAAAACCCGGCCGCTTCCGCAGCCAGCCGTCACCGGACCGGACAGACACACATTCCACATTTACCCTTCCCAACAATTGCTCGAACGCCCGCCAGGACTTCGCATCGATCTGGGAGGCATCGTAAAAGGCTGGACCGCCCAACAACTGGCTCGCCATCTGCAACGGGAACATGCCGTTCCATGGGGTTTGGTCAATGCTGGCGGAGACTTGTACGCCTGGGGAGGCTATGGATGTGATGCGCCTTGGACCATCGGCATCAGCCACCCGTTGCGGGATAGATGGGAGCCATTGCGTCCGGACATGCCGCCAGCCAAGGATATCGCCTTCATTCAAATTCGCCGGGGGGCTGTTGCCACCTCCGGCACAATGGCTCGGCGATGGCGCACGCCCGAAGGGATTCAACATCACCTCATCGATCCAAGAACCGGCCGGCCAAGCCAGAGCGACCTTGTCCAATGCACCGTGATTTCGCCTTGCCTGGTTGAGGCTGAGGTGCTGGCCAAAGTGATCGTCATACTGGGGCAAAAAGAAGGCGTACGTTTCCTGAAGCGGTACATGGAAACAGAAAAACGGCCATTGGCCGCCTTCCTCATCTCTGACAAAGGAGAAGGCACGCTTGTCTTGGAAAACGGCGAGGTCCAAAGAATGGAGGTAAAGCGTTGATGGACGGCAAAACCAAAGTGCGTCTTGGCGTTGGTCTGGCCGGCCTGCTCACATTTGCGGGCAGCTTTGCCCTGATCTCATCGTCAGATGAAACCGGCATGCCGACCAGCCAAACACCCGATTTCTTCCAGGTCCCTTTTCCCGACCTCGAACCGTACGAACCATCTCCTTCGCTGGCTCCATCGCTGGATCCTGAAGATGAGGAAGACGAGTTTTCGCCAAAATTCATGCTCAGGCAAGTAGGATGGGTGCCCCAAACGAACACACGCGCTTCCTGATTTCATTGATTTCATTTCGGAGATTACTTTGTTCAGACAAGGAGTGTTTCCGGATGGAAAAACTGGTTTCCATGGCGACCGGCTGGATTCTCCAGTGGCCAACCTGGGAACTCATCCGCGCCCTGGGATTTTCAGCCCACCTGCTTCTGTTTATCGGGATTGTGAGCGGAATCATGCAGAGCATGTCTTTGTTCAGCGGAAAAACAAAAAGCCTTCTCTTCGCCGCGCATACCTTTTCACTCCGCACAGGCTTGCTCATGATTCTGGCACACGTTCTTCTGCTGACCGTCGACTCGTACCATCCCTTTTCCTGGTTGGAACTGCTCATACCACTGGCCACTGAATCAAAACCAATCGCTTATGGCCTGGGCATCCTCGCATTTTATCTGATCCTCTTTTTGGCATTAAACTCAGAGGTCATTTCGCTGTTCGGCAAAAAAAGGTGGCACCTTCTCCACCTGCTGGCCTATCCGGCATTCTTTGCGGCCATGATCCACGGCATCACCGCGGGAACCGATTCTTCCAAGCATTGGGCCGTCACCTTTTATTCCGCGACAGGCGGAATTATACTGGTCTTGACAGTCCTGCGCGCACTCACACGCAAAAAGGGAGGGAACGCCCATGCACATCCTTCTGGCCGAGGACGATCCCAAGTTGGGGAGGCTCATCCACTACAAGCTGGAAAAAGAAGCCCATAACGTGGACTGGGCCCAAGACGGTCTGGAAGCGGAAGCTTACCTCGACGGTTCAGGGTACGATTTAATCATTTTGGACTGGATGATGCCGGATAAAAGCGGCATTGAACTCTGCCGCCAACTACGGGCTCAGGGGGATCACACCCCGGTTTTGATGCTGACGGCCAGGGATGCGGTACAGGATAGGGTCCAGGGGCTGGATGCGGGGGCCGACGACTATCTGATCAAGCCTTTTGCATTTGAAGAATTGCTGGCACGCATCCGAGCCCTCGGCAGGCGTACGGTGCGGTCATGGCAAGATGAGGTGTTGACCGTCGGGGATCTGACACTCAGCTTGCGCACGCATGAAGTGACCAGGAACGGCAAGCCGATTTCTTTGACCAAACGGGAGTTTCAATTGCTTGCCTATCTGATGAAAAATGCCGGTCAGATCCTGACCAGGGAAATGATCATGGATGCCGTCTGGGGACTGGACGCAGACGTCACCCCGAACACCGTCGACGCCTACATCTCCCTGCTCCGCAAAAAGATCGACTCGCCCCGGAAGCCCAAACGGATTCAAAGCATCCGCGGACTGGGGTACCGATTGGTGGGAGAACCTTGATACACAAAACGCGCTGGCGTCTCACTCTCCTGTACAGCAGCATTATCGCTTTGACCCTGTTGATCATGGCGGGTGTCTTCTACCTCAGTCTTGTCCAGATTCTAAAGCGTCACGAAACGACAGAACTCAAAGAGCTGGCCGGACAATGGATGTCCTATTTGAGTGAGGAGGGGTTCAGCGAAAGCGAAAAAAAGCGGGAGCCTTTTTTTTCGAAAGGACATGAAGAACATGGTGAAGATAATGACTCCGACGAAAAACGGAAGCCGAATGAATTTCTTTACAGCGACCGGTTTTTTCTGCTCTTCGATCAACAGGGAACCCTTATCGCCCACTCCCTGACCGATGCGAAAATGGCTGAATGGCTCCAAGCGGAACTTGCACGCTGGCCGGACGAAGACTTGCACAAAGTCAAAAGGCTTTTCCGCCAGCCGGAAAATGAAGAAGAGCAAGTCTATGCACTCATGGCGCTTCCTTTGTCCGGTGAGCACTTATCCCGAGAACATGAACATGAACACGACCATGAATATGTCAGCCAATTTTCCCTTCAAGGGAGGCTGTTTGTAGGTAATGAAGTGACCGATTACTGGTTTTTTATTCAGCGCATGAGAAACATGCTGTTGATCCTTGCGCTGGGTCTGTTGTTTGTCGCCGCGATCATCGGATTCCTGTTTTCCGAACGGGCAATGATTCCCATCCTGAATGCCTACCGGAAGCAACAGTCATTTCTCGCTGACGCCTCCCACGAGTTGCGGACACCCATCAGCATTCTTCAGTCCTCGGTGGAAATTCTGGATGAAATCAAACCCCAAATCCCCGACTTCCACCAACGTGTCCTTGACGACATGGCAGATGAGGTCGCGCGCATGGGGCGAATGGTTCAGGACTTGCTCGTCCTGGCACGCAGCGATGCCGGACAGCTGGAACTCCTGAAGGAGACATTTGATTTTGCGGAAACCTGCCGTTCCGTGACCGAACGCATGAATAACATCGCACGCAAAAAAGGCGTGCAGCTCACTTGCCACACGCCGGAACAACCCGTTTGGATGCATGGAGACCGGGAACGCCTCAGCCAATTGCTCTACATTCTCCTGGACAACGCCATCAAGTACACGCCAGAAGGCGGCCGGGTGAACGTGACGCTCTCGCATGCCAACGGCGGGTTGGAATGCGTGGTTCAGGACACGGGCATCGGGATCCCTGACACGGATCTGCCACACATCTTTGAACGCTTCTACCGCGTCGACAAAGATCGTTCCCGGAAGCTGGGCGGCACCGGCATCGGGCTGTCCATTGCGGACTGGATCGTCAAAGCCCATGGCGGCAGAATCAAGGTCACTAGCCAGGTCGGAAAAGGCACTGCCTTCCACATCCGGCTGCCAAGCAACCGCCGGTGAAGCCGGTGTAAGCCGGCAGCGACTCACTTTCCCCGGCTGCGGAGAACGGTCACCGTCTCTCCGGCAATCCCCCAGTTGTCCGTGTCAATCTCTTCGATCACCACCATCGTGGTTTGCGGATTTTTACCCAGCACTTCCACCAGATCCTGAGTAATCCGGCGGATCAGCTCCGCCTTTTGCTCAGGCGTCGCGCCGTCTTTGGTGATTTTCACATTGACAAACGGCATGGCAGCCCCTCCTTTTGCCTCTGGATTTTTTTGCAATCATCCGGGCGGAAAAACCAGCAGGCGTTCACTCAGGCGTTAACTACAGCAGGATGTTCAGCGCTGTCTGACGGCAACCAGCATGCCCATGCCTGACAGTAAAACGACAGAAGAGATGAGCAAGGGAAAAACGTATCCGCCTGTCCAATCCGCCACCATCCCAGCCGCGGCAGGACCGATGATCTGCCCCAGCCCGTAGGCAGCCGTCAGTTGCCCGACCGCCCTGTTGCCTTCATGTTCACAAAGAAGGCGGCCCACTGTCAAGGCCAAAGTCGTAATTCCCATAAAAGTCCCGCCAAACAGTATGGCGCCCAGCAGGACCAGCGCCGGATGCGAAGAAAGGACCGGCAACACCACCCCGACCGCCTGCAACAGATAAGCCCAGATCAGCACCGGAACATACCCCCGGCGCTCGGCCAGCCAGCTCCAGATGAGCGTGGAAGGCGCCGCCGCCAATCCGACCAACACCCAGCTCCAAGTTCCATATGCCTCCATCCTCGGCAGGTCCATCACGACAGCCACAAGAAATGTGCCGCTGACAATATAACCCAGCCCCTCACATCCGTAGGCTGCCACAAGCCATCTGAACCGCGAGGTTCGGGATACCGAAGGCAGCCGCGTATGGTACGCCGAATCACGGCTTTTGGCATCCCTCTCGTTGATGTTCTCGCGATCAGCATGTTGGTGAACCGCCGGTTCACGTATCACGGGATCGCGGCCCATCGCACGCAGGTCTGCTGCATGCTCATCGCGCAATCCGTACCAGATCAACACGCCGAGAACCGCTCCCACAAACATCAATCCCCACCAGGCGCCACGCCAGCCAAACAGGGATGCCAATTCAGGCACCAATAATCCCGACAAGGCAATCCCGAGGCCCACGCCACTGTAGAACATCCCCGCCCAACCGTTCCGCCGTTCCGCAGCCAAGCGCTCCAACACCACACTGGATGCCAGGACGAACACCACACCGCTGCTCCAGCCGGACAAAAACCGGATCAGCACCCACCACACGGTGCCAGATACCCAGCCCATTCCCCCTGTCGTCAACAAATTGAGGCACAAATGAATCCGCAACCAGCCGATTCGCCTGTTTTCCCATGAAAAGAAGGCCGCAAACAATGCCGCTAAAAAATAACCGAGATAGTTGGCCGCCGCAACCACTCCGGCGACCGACTCGGAAAACCCCTCACCGGCCTGCATCAAGGGCAGTATCGGTGTATAGGCAAAGCGGCCAATTCCCATGGCCACGACTAAGGCCGCCATGCCGGCCGACAACACGGCCGGCAATGGAACGGCGCGCTTGTCTCGTGCTTGCAAATCCCTTCTCAACTCTCCGCCTCCCGTCTGACCGCTTTTTTTCAGTTTAACAGGAAATATCCATAATGTATAATGATTGAAAATGATGTCTTCCATCACTATTTTTGATGAGAATACACAAAAAATCAGAGCACACAAAAAGAACGCCTATCAAGAGCGTGACATTTGAAGGGAGAAACGCGCATGGAACTGCGAGACTTGCGTCTTTTTGCCGCGGTAGCCAAAACGGGAAGCATCACCAAAGCGGCGGAACAGCTGGGATATGTCCAGTCCAATGTGACAGCCCGCATCCAGCAATTGGAAAACCATTTGAAGACGCCGCTCTTTTACCGCCATTCCCGCGGCGTTTCCCTGACCCCTCAGGGAAACATGTTGCTGAAATACGCCGAGCAAATTCTCCATCTGGCCAATCAGGCGGAACAGGCGGTGAGCCAGTCCTCGGTTCCCCGCGGTCCCCTGCGCATCGGCGCGATGGAAACCACCGCCGCCGTACGCCTTCCCGCACTGATGGCCGCCTTCCATCGAAGTTGTCCGGAAGTGGATTTGACCCTGCGCACCGGTCCCACGGAAGAGCTGCTGCACCTGGTACTGGATTATCAATTGGACGGGGCTTTTGTCGCCGGACCTGTCAACCACCCGGAACTGGAGCAGGAAACCATCCTTGAGGAAAACCTTGTCTTTATCGCCGGCCGCGAAATCAACCATCCGTTTTCGGCGGACATCGCCCGAACGCTGCTGGTGTTTCGCAGCGGCTGTTCCTATCGCGCCCGCCTGGAACAGTGGGTCCGTGCAAGGGGAATGCTGCCCGTGAAGATCATGGAATTTGGGACACTGGAAGCGATCCTCGGCTGTGTCGAGGCAGGAATGGGCATTTCGCTTGTGCCCGCCTCGGTCATCCAACACTATCACGGTAAGGGAATGCATCAGGGACTTTGGGTTCAGCCGCTGGAAGAAAATGACGGACGTGTGGAAACCCTGTTTGTGCGCCGGCGTGATGCTTTGATGACGCCCGCCCTTCACCATTTTCTCATCCTGTGCAGGGAACTTTTTCTCAACCAGCATGTCAAAAGCATTTGAGCCATGCGGAGACGGCGTTTTTCGATGGATTTAAGGTTGACTTTTTATTATACGTGTAATATTTTTATTACACATGTATCTATAAGTAACTTACATGGTTATCCCGGAAAGGAGGCTAAAATGATTTTGGGTACCCTAGTTTCTTGGGCATATTTGCTCTTTTTAGTATTCGTAATCGCACTCATAGTTGCGGTGATTGTTTCGTTGATCAACACCCAAAGGACCAAAATCATGGCACAAAAAGAGGAACGGTACCGTCAATTGAGCGCGGAAGCCGCTTCGTTAAAAAAAGAAATCGAAAAAGTGCAACAAAAGTTGACGGAGGAAATCGACGAGATCAAGCGACGCACAGCAACCGTTGAAAAGATTCTGCAAGAGGTTGAATAACAAAGATGAGTGATGGGCGCGTCAAACTGACCGGAAATGAGCTGCTGAGGATCTTTGAAGCATTGTCGAATCCCTATCGGCTGAAGCTCATCTCCATATTGACAAAGGAACGCAAATATGTCAGCCAACTTGCGCGGGAAATGAAAATGAGCCGTCCTTTGCTGTATATGCACTTGCGCCGGCTCGAAGAAGCGGGAATCGTGTCCAGCCAATTGGAACTGTCCGAGGATGGCAAAGCGATGAAGTATGTTCAAATCGTCCCTTTTGAACTTCACCTCACCCATGAACTGATTGCCGATGCGGCTGAAACACTGACGGTTGACAGGAAGACAAAACAAGCAGATGATGAGGAGGTTTGAAACATGGATATAGCCATGGATGCATTATGGATGACCTTGCCCGTATTCATCATATTCATCCTCATCCTGACCCCAATTGTGATCGTGACTGTCATGCTGATCAAAACCTGGCAGGCGAAAATATACGGCGGAAAAGAACAGGCATATCAACAACTGGCGGAAGAAGCCATCCAGTTTCAAATGAAAACATTGGAGAATTTGAAAGAAACAGCGGAGGAATTGCAGGTGTTGAAAAAGCGTGTAGCAGCGGTGGAAAAAATGATACGCGAGGTTGAATAAAGACGATCAAGATCAAGAAGATAGCGATAATGATCTAATCTTTAATCTTTAATGTATGGATCGTATCCAACAACACCTGATTGGCTCGTGCATTTTTCCGCACTGCGCCCCTGTATTCCGGGCGAAACATCGCAACCGGAGAAACCGGATACTCCCCACATATATCGATTCCACAGATCTCCCGGTATTTCGCGATGCCACGGAGCAAGCCGATCAGTACTTGAAGCTTCATCGTTCCTTGTTCCCAGTCCGTTACCACCTCGGTCCGATCCAGCACATCCTTGTCAATGCTGATGTAGACAACATTGGTCGGGAGCAACGAAACGATGGAACGCACGAGGGTTTCCGCCGTTCCTGGAGGCACATTTTCGAGAATCGAAATTTTTCGTTTCAGATGAAACGGGATCTTCCACTTTGTTCCATGTCTTGCGCCAATGATGACGACCTTCTTAAGCAAGGGAAGTTCTTCCACGGCCTTTAAAACCCACGAACCGCAGGACACGACCGTCGCGCCAAGCGGTTCCATCATATCGGTGTGATGATCAAACAATACCAATGAAAACGGCATTTTCATTTCAGACAAAAGCAAATAAGTCACGTAATGATAATTCCCGCTCCCGATTAATGTCACGCCTCGTTTTTTTCGTTTCCTTAACCTTTGACGGATGACAGACAACGATTCGGCGGCACAATACCGTTTTGTGCCCGGAATATCTGATAAGTCAAGCCACTCATAGGCTGGATTTTGCAAATGAGCTTGCTGATGATAACTGTGATCAAAATCAAGTACGGTAACGCCAGAACACATCTGTTTGCGACCTTCCCTTCTCTTCGCCTCAGATGTTTTGGCAACCACCGTGCTTTGACGCCACGCAAAAAAGCTCTTAAGATCAGACCTCCGGAATCTTAAGAGCTTTCATGACATGTATGGTTGGTGCCGAAGGTCGGAGTCGAACCGACACGGGATAAACCCACACGATTTTGAGTCGTGCGCGTCTGCCAGTTCCGCCACTTCGGCATCCTTTGGTAAAGGAGGTGGTGTGCCCTGAGGGATTCGAACCCCCGACCTTCTGATTCGTAGTCAGACGCTCTATCCAACTGAGCTAAGGGCACATCATTTTCTTGACGCCTTTTATTTTACTACAGAATGGCCAGGAAGTAAAATCTTTGAGCGTTCGATGCAAGATCAAAACAAGATGAAAGATACATGTTTGATTCCTCACGGATCACAACATCATGTTTGTGCTTTGCGAGGCCACAAAGTGTAGCTAAAGCTCCAAATGAAATCAATGGCCAGCACAATGGACCACCGTACAATCGTCAGCCACAGTTCAGTCGTTCTGCTTTCGTCGCCTACAATTTGAATCATCCCGAAAAGGATTGCGCTCCCGATGAGCCAACCCAGCAAATGAAGGTACCACATCCGCCGCTCGTAGCGTGCGTGTGCCGTTCCGAACTTTGGTTTCACTGTCGGAGAGGGACCATGGGCGAAATAATAGGCGAAGCGTTCGTCCGCCCAGCGAATCATCCGATGCCCGAAAGCGATCGACACGCCAATGTAAACAGCGGCCAAACCGTGAAAGAAACTGGCTGTCGCGCCGTTCCGCAGATCGACTGCCGTAAAGATTAACAACGCCAAATCGACGGCAACCGTGCAGAAAAGCAAGCATGCGCCCAATCGGCGAGCCTTCAGGATATACCGGCAGAACAGGCCCGCCGCGACAAAAAGCCAAAACCCGATCTCACAAGCGATAATCAACGCTGCCATCATGATGATACGCCACCCTCTCCCCGCATGCGTCTCTTTTTATAATACATTTGTATTAAAATACGGGGTTATTTTAGCACATTTGTACGAAATAAACAATCATGCTAGAATAAAAACATGCCTAAAATCGTGGATCACGAAGCAAAACGCAAACAATTGGGAGAAGCCGTATGGCGCATCATCCGCCGCGAGGGTCTGGAAGGCGTGTCGGTGCGAAGCGTCGCCAAGGAAGCAGGGATGTCTCTTGGGGCCTTGCGATATTATTTCTCAAGCCAGAACGATTTGTTGGCGTTCTCTTTGAAAATGGTCGGCGAGCGGATCAAAAAACGCATCGAAAATCTGAGTATGACGGGAGACATCCGCAAAGACATCGAGACCATCATCGGAGAAACACTACCGCTGGATGAGGAACGGATCACCGAAGCCATCATCTGGCTCGCGTTTATCGGCAAATCATTGGCGGACCCCACATTGGGCGTCTTGGCGGCCGAGGCACAGAAAGAATTATATGCTCTCTACAAGAAACTGACAGATGCCCTCATCCGCTGCGGACTGGTCCCGCCTGAGACAAACGCTGAGCTGGAAGCCATACGACTTCACGCGCTGATTGACGGGTTGGTCATCCATGCCCTGATCGATCCCCGCACCGTTACCCCGGAAACCATCCGGCGGACGATTGCTTACCATCTAAACAGCATCATGCAAAAGCACACCGATCACAGAGCGGATACGAACGGTGCAACCAGTCCATAAAAATACGGAAGACGACTTCATGGCAATGAAGTCGTCTTCTGAAGTTTCGACCTATTTTTGCTAGAATTTTTTCACCTTAACCGGTGGAAGCTGTACATGGCTTTATCGCTGTAATTATCGCCGACACAAGATAATCTTCGATGTTGACTCCGGGCAGCCAATCTTTGATAAACGCCTTTGATTCATCTTTTGGTTCAACGACGATACGGGTAAATCCGCTCTGTTGCAGCATCCATTCCAACTCGCCTATGAACGCCGCCCCAGCTATACATCCTGGATACAACGCCTCGAGATCGTTTTGGATTTCATCCGGAAATTCCGCCGTCCTCACCACGTCAGTAATGGCCAGCCTCCCTCCCGGTTTCAACACCCGAAAGGCTTCCCGGAATACCTGAAGCTTATCCGGAGACAAATTGATGACACAGTTCGAAATAATGACATCGACCGAGTTGTCAGCCACCGGTAAATGTTCGATCTCGCCCAGCCGAAACTCCGTGTTGGTAAAACCGCCTCGGATGGCAAGCTCACGTGCCTTGCTAATCATTTCGGGAGTCATGTCTACGCCGATGACACGACCGGTCGCCCCAACCTGACGGGCAGCCAAAAAGCAATCGAGCCCGCCGCCGCTGCCAAGATCCAACACCACCTCTCCCGGTTTCAAATCAGCGATAGCCTGCGGATTGCCGCAACCCAGTCCAAGATTGGCGCCTGCCGGAACAGCTGACAACTCTTCATCGGTATACCCCAATTTGGCCGACACCTCAACAGAAGTGCCGCAACATCCTGCCGTCGTGGTACAGCAACTGCCCGCATTCACATCTTGCAGCGCAATTTGCCGATAATGTCTGCGAACGTTTTGCCGAATTTGATCGCTGTTGATCTGATTCATGAGAGCCCCCCTTGCCTGAGAATTTTTTCCTTCATTCCTTACGAAATCACTTTCCTTCGGCGACAAACTTCTCGATGCGCGATCTTATCGCATCCCGGACCTCCCGAAACTTGTCCATGATTTCCTCTTCGGTTCCTGTCGCTTTGGCCGGATCATCAAACCCCCAATGCCATCTCACCACGTTGGGATTGGAAATGGCCGGACAATGATCGTCGGCATGCCCGCATAATGTAATCACATAGTCCGCCCGATGCAAAATCTCCGGATCAATCACATCGGACGTATGGCTGCTGATATCCACACCCGCCTCCTTCATGACTTGTACCGCACGGGGATGCAACCCATGCGCGTGCACACCGGCGCTTTTCACCTCGTACCGATCACCCCCCAACGCTTTCAACCACCCCTCCGCCATCTGGCTGCGGCAAGCGTTTCCCGTGCAAAGGAAATAAACCAATTTTTTGCCTGACATGTGTCATCACACCTCGTTGATGTGGAGCGTGATCCACAGGATCCCAATCGCATTCCAGACGAATCGTTTTACTTTATTTCCCGCCTTTGCTCTCCCATTGCTAGCAAGTTACCATCAGCCCTTTCTCTTCCAATTTCCGCAGCTCCTCAGACAGATCAGGCAAGTTGGACAACGCAAGCGCAATCTCCTCTAACCTTTTCTCGTTAATCGAATAGAACACCCACTGTCCCTTCCGCGTTTCTTGAACCAAACCGGCCGTTTTCAAACGACGTAAATGTTTCGAGATCGCCGGTTGGGAAATATTAAATATGGAGACCAGCTCACATACGCAGCAATCGCGAGTCCGCAACAGCGAAAGAATCTTCAATCTCGTCGGATCGGCAAGCGCCTTGAGAAGATCCGCCAATTTTTCAAATTCCATGCCGTCCTCCCCAAAACATGAAGATAATGATATAATCATATTGTTATATGTTGATGAAAAAGTCAATTCCCGATTTGAAATGACGCTATCCGTTTGCCGGCTTATTATTTATGGGAATCATCGTCGGCCCCAATTGTTTAAAAAGGAGTGGGAATATGAAAGTACTTATTGCAGGCGCAAACGGCCACACAGGCAGATTAATCGTGGAGCTGCTCGGGAAAAGCGATCGCCATGAAGCTTATGCCATGATCAGAGACGCAGCGCAAGCGGAAACATTGAAACAACTTGGCGCCAAAGAAACGGTGTTGGCCGATCTTGAAGAAGATGTTTCGCATGCCGTCAAAGGGATGGATGCGGTGATTTTCGCTGCCGGCTCCGGCTCACATACAGGTCCGGATAAAACGATCTCCGTAGACCAGGAAGGCGCAAAACGCCTGGTAAACGCGGCGAAAAAAGAAGGGGTCGCGCATTTTATCATGCTCAGTTCGTATGGATCCGGCGATCCGGATGCTTTGCCAAATTTGGCCCATTATCTTAAAGCAAAAGGGGAAGCGGACAGATACCTCATCGAAAGCGGATTGACATATACCATCGTTCGTCCGGGCTATCTCAGCTTCGACCCGCCTACGGGGAAAGTGGAAATTGCTGCGCATTTTGAAAGCATTGCAGGAAGAGATATCCCACGCAGCGATGTGGCACAGGTCATCGTATCTTGTCTTGATCTGGAAAATGCCAAAAACAAAACGTTTGAACTCCTTAGCGGCAACCAACCCATCCAAGACGCACTCAAGGCTCTCTGAAGCATGGATGCCGACGGGGTACGTCGGTTGCCCGGGTTAAGGTCCGGATTGAAAAAAATGCGTTGAAAAAATGCGGGCTTCGTGAGAAAACCTCACAAGCCCGCATCAAACACTCTTGAGGTTTATATCGTTTTTGACATATCTGGACCGACTTTACGCGAATAGGCCAAGTTTTTCGTCTCAGGCGCAAACAGGCTCAATATCAAACTGAGAGCGATGCCCGCCATCATGAACCCACCAAATACCCAAGGCGATGGACCGTACAATTTTGCCATCGATGTCCAGAGCATGGGTCCAAAGCCGACAATGGCGGCAGCAATCTGATAACCGACCGACAATCCTGTATAACGAACTTTGGGTGGAAACAGTTCGGAGAAAAACGTCCCCTGCGTGGCAAAAATCGCCGCCCAGATCACGCCAAGCATGACAGCCTCCATCAAGTAAAGCCAGCCGGCCCCTTGACCGATCAAAGAAAAATATGGAACAGAAAGAATGAATAGAAGGATCAGGCCACCGATATAGATCCGTTTCCGGCCGACAAAATCGGAAAGGTAGCCAACTGCAGGGATGGTCACGAGCATGGTGGCGCACCCAATCGTCAACGCGTTCAAGGCAATTTCACGGGAATAACTCAGGTAAACGGTTGCAAACGTAAGCACATACGACATGGCAAAGACATTGAAGAACCCATCCCCCAGTTTCAATCCAATCGCGCGCAACACGTTTTTCCAGTCGGTGCGAATCGCTTCAACAATGGGCACCCTCGCAATATCGCCACTTTCCTTCTGCTCCTGAAAGACCGGTGTTTCATCGATACCACTGCGGATCCAGATGGCTAAACTGACGAGGACAATACTTGCGAGAAACGGGATCCGCCATCCCCAGGCCATAAACTGCTCTTCGGTCGTCAAATGGCTGATAATCGAAAGGCTAAACGTCCCGAGGACCAACCCGATCGGAACCCCTAGTTGGGGAATCGAGCCGTAAAGTCCACGAACGCCTTTCGGCGCATATTCGGTGGCCAACAGAATCGCTCCACCCCATTCGCCACCCAAGGCAATTCCCTGAATCAACCGCAGCAAAACCAACAGAATGGGGGCTAGCAAGCCAATCTGCTCATACGTAGGCAACAAGCCAATGAGCGTCGAACTGACTCCCATACCGACAAGTGTATAAATGAGTGCCGCTTAGCGTCCCATGCGATCGCCGAGGTGTCCGAACAACAAACTGCCAAGCGGTCGGGCAGCATAACCGACGCCAAAGGTGGCAAACGCGAGAATCAGTGAAATGGCAGGATCGTGCGTCGGAAAGTAAAGCGTTGAAAAAACCAAAGCGGTTGCCGAACCGTACAGGTAAAAATCATACCACTCGATGATGGAACCGGAAATGCTGGCAAAAAGAACACGAAATTTGTTCACAGAACTTCCTCCTCCCTTTCTGACATTATTAAGATGTTCAAAGCCGACTGAACCACCATGCGCCCTCATTCCACCGCACAAGCCGCAGGGGAGCGCCGATCGGTAATTCCTCCTCTTGTTCCCCCAGCAAGCGGCCCGTCACCTTCACCCCTTCGGCCAGGCGTGCAACCAAGACGACGTAAGGGGCTTGCTCGACATAATCCGCAGGCGGCACGCGGATGCGCGTGTAGGTTTCCAGCGTCGCCTCCGGCGGCAAATTGTCGTCCTGGAGGTTCATCCCTCCACAGAAGCGGCAAACCAACCTGCCCGGCAACTGCGCACGGCCGCATATGTTACAACGCAAAACAGGAAAACCGATCTCAGGTCCTCCCATACGACTCACCCCACTCCCAAGATATGCACTGCGGCAACTCCACCAGTGCCACCGACGTTATGCGTAAGACCAATGCGTGCACGGGGCACCTGGTTGTCAGACTCTCCCCGCAACTGCCGAACTATCTCGAACACTTGAGCCAGGCCGGTCGCCCCGACCGGGTGCCCCTTGGACAGGAGACCTCCAGAAGGATTCACCGTTACCCGGCCCCCTACACGGGTCTCCCCCGCCACTGTGCGAGGACCCGCCTCTCCCCGTGGCATGAGCCCAAGATCCTCCAACGCGATCAGTTCGGCAATGCTGAAGCAGTCGTGTACCTCCGCCACGTCAACATCCTCGGGACCCACCCCTGCCTGTTCGTAAGCCTGGCGGGCCGCTTCAATCACTGCTTCCAAGCTGCACAGGTTATCCATTTCCTGGAGCGTCGTGCAACCCGTAGCCTGACCCGAGCCCAAGATGTCGATCGGCTGCCGGTCGAATTCATGGACCCGGTCGTTGGCCACCAGTACCGCTGCGCAGGCACCGTCACTGATAGGGGAACAGTCATACAAGCGAAGGGGATCCGCAACCAATCGAGATGACAGGATTTCGTCCAGGGTAGCGGTTTTGCCGTAAAAGTGTGCCCGCGGGTTGCGCTGCGCATTTTCCCGGTTCTTGAAAGCCACGGCCGCCAGGTGTTCCGGCGTCGCACCATACTCGTGCATATAGCGGCGGGCCACCGCCGCGAAAAATCCGGGAAAGGTGAGCCCAGTCATACCCTCCGTTTGTTGGTCGGCCGCCGTAGAAAGCGCCGCCGTAACCTCTTCTGTACTGGCCTGCGTCATCTTCTCCACGCCGGCTACCAGAACTACGTCGTAGTAGCCGGCTGCGATCATCATATAGCCATGACGGAGCGCAATGCCTCCCGATGCACAAGCCCCCTCCACCTTCGTCGCCGGCACGGAGCCAATCCCGAGGGCTCCGGCCACCAAAGCAGCTGTCAACTCTTGCCGCGCCAACATGCCTCCGGCAAAGTTTCCAAGGTAAAAGGCTTCGATTTGGTCAGGAGAAACGCCAGCATCAGCCAAAGCCTCCCGACAGGCCTCTAAAGCCAGGTCCTTTATCGAGCGCCCACTAAGCTTGCCAAACGGCGTGCATCCCACGCCGATGATCGATACCCGACGCATTCGGTATCACTCTCCCGTTAAGGTCTCTTAAAGGGTCCCTCCGTTATATCATACGCGTATGCCCTTCCCAGTACTTGGCCCGGAGTTCACGCTTGAGCACCTTACCGTAGGCGTTCTTTGGCAGCTCCTCGACGAAGTCTACCGACTTCGGCTTCTTGTAACTGGCAAGATGCTCACGGCAATGCCCAATAAGCTCCTCTTCTGTGACGGTGTACCCCGGTCTCACCACAACGACGGCCTTGACCGCCTCTCCCCATTCCGGATCCGGGACACCGAACACACAAACCTCTTGTACGGCTGGATGACGCAACAGCACCTCTTCCACCTCGCGGGGGTAGATGTTGTTTCCGCCGCTGATAATCATGTCCTTCGTCCGGTCCAAGATATAGAGGTAACCGTGCTCGTCCATGTACCCGACGTCTCCAGTACGCAACCACCCGTTCACGATCGTTTCGGCGGTCGCTTCCGGATTGCGCCAGTATCCTTTCATCACCAGATCACTTCGCGCGACAATCTCACCGACCTCCCCTGCGGGCAGCATGCGGCCATCGGCATCCTGAATGCCCACCTGCACACCCATGCGGGCAGTTCCGGCAGAGGCAAGGCGTTCGGGCCGGTTAAGGTCGTGCTCTTCACGGCTGAGCCCGGTAATCGTCATGGGGCATTCGCCTTGCCCGTATACCTGCGCGAAAATTTTTCCGAATGCTTTTATTCCCGCTGTCAGATCCTCCACATACATGGGGGCGCCGCCGTAAACAATGCACCGCAGGCTGCGCCAGTCGTATCTGGTAAGCGCTTCCGATTCGATCAACCGCTTCACCATGGTAGGGGCCATGAACGGAAGTACGGTGACGCGATGTTTTTCAATCGAAGCAAAGACGGTTTCCGGATCAAAACGGGGGGCGTCCAGGATCACGTTGGTTCCCCCTTTCGCGATCAGGGGAAGGGCGTACAAGCCTGAGCCATGGGTGAGCGGCGCCGCATGCAGCGCGATGTCGTCGTGCCCAAACGGATAGACGTCTGCACAGGCGTTCAAAGAAGCCAACAAAAGAATGCGATGCGTCAGCATGGCTCCTTTGGGTCGCCCTGTGGTACCCGAGGTGTAAAAGAGCCAAGCCAAGTCGTCTCCATCAACCGGAGCCACCCATTCGACAGCCTCTCCCCGATTCAGCATCCGGCTATAATCGAGTATTGTGAAAGAATTTCTCTGCTCATCGCCCCTTAGGTCATCCAGGCAAACTGCGGCGCGGATCGTAGTTAGATCCCCAGCAATGCGGTCGATATCATCCTGGTACACACCCGCATACACAAGAACCTTGGTTTCACTATGGTTCAAAATGTAGCGCACCTCGTCCCGGTGGAGGCGAAAGTTCATCGGTACAGCTGCCAGGCCAGCCTTCCACGCCGCAAAAAGCACCTCAAGGATCTCTGGGCGGTTCGGCGAAAAGATGGCTACCCGGTCTCCTGCTTCCAAGCCAAACTGGTGCAATGCACTCACAAGCCGGTTGACGCGATCGTTAAACTCCCGGTAGGTCAATACCGAGTTACCGTAAACAATCGCCGGATGATCAGGATAGGCTGCTGCCGAACGGCTTAACAGATAGCCGATGTTCATCGCTGTCATGTCGGTCCCTCCCTATAACAATCAACTTGATCCCTTGCCAATTCCTAAAACGCGATGTTCGATACGCACGTTCTTCATTATTATTATTCAATGTCAAAATCAGCCAGAGCATCCGACACCGTTCCATTTATCACTTGTGAACTGACCCTGCAGCTGCGCGAAAACGCGTAACCAGTTCCCTCACACGCTCCGGAATCGCTGTTGCCGGCACGATGGGCATAAAAACCCGCATGCCCGTTTTGTGGACACTTTCACCTAAAGCTGTCACTGCCGCTGCAAAAGCAGCATCTCCAGATGTAAAAAATTCTGGTTCTGTAGCCCAGCCAACCATCAGCCCCTGCACTTTTTCCTCCCAATCTGAAAAGTTGGAGCCACTGATACAAACCACGATGCCGGCAAGCACATCGCGAAAAGAATCGGCAGCTAATGTGGTCACTTCCTCTTTTTTTGCACCCGTGACGACATAAAGACACCTTCGTTCATGGTGGCGTAACACATTGAAGCAAGTACCATATGTCCTCAGCAGTTCATCCCCAATCACCCCAGACAAAGGCCAAAGGTCCTCATACAGCACGATTCCACAGCTCCCCTTACGCAGAGCCACCTTGATCGCATCACTCACCACCATGACACTGATATCTAGAAGGTCTTGCCACCGCTCGTCCCCCGTTTTGAAAGCTTCCTCAAACATCGCTCCCCCAAGCAGTCTCGCAAGTGTAAACGGTGCCGGAAGCATACAGGCAATCGGAGATGATATCACCGGCATGACCCTCTCCATAGCCTCCATGATAGTTACAAACGGCACATTCGTGCCCACATCCGGCGGTTGCCAGGACGCCCATGTCTCCGGTTCTCCCTTTACTGCGGGTTGCGCAATACTCCAGTTGTAAAGCTCAATCATCCTCACCTCACAGCCGCAGGACTCGGCAAGGATCGTCGGATCATATCCCATCACTATCAGATCAGGAACCAAGACATCAGCCTCACGTCGCACACCGTCTGCTATCACTGCTGCGTCATAACGTGCGGCATGTGGATTCAGATGTTCCAGTCGAGCACCATATCCTCTCGTCATCGGCACCAGCAACGGTGTTCGAGGAGGTGCCCCGCTGAGCGTCATGAATCGTTCCACAGTTCCCATCACTAAATGTCACCCCATGATTTAGCCAAATTGAGCCGACCAGAACATCCGGTTCTAGGTCGGCTGCCTTTCATCCTACTCGTATGCCTGCATGAGGCCACCGCTATGGCATAAAGATACCTTGCAGAGAATCGGTAGGCATCTTGACATCAGGATTTCCACCATAAACCACATCGTCACGCTCCCACGAACCATAGTAAGGCAACTCCCGGGGAGGCTCCGAACGCAGCCATTTTGCAACGAACTCATGAAACGGAACACCGCGCCGCAACCGCGCTTGACGTTCTTCACTGCGCAAGCGTTCAGTCTCTTCACGGTCAACAACCAAAGTTTCCGGATCGTAGGCCACCTTGTAAATGTTCTGGGCCACCCAGTGGGAGATGCGCCCTTGCTGCAAGTCTGCCATAACAAGATCCGGATCCCTCTCCAAGACGTCCCCGTATCCGCCACCGCCTCCTTGCGCCTGCATATACATCTCTCCCGGCTGTACAATCTCCAACTGAAGACCGGTATGGTGAGTACTGTACTGGCCAGGAAAAGGCTTCTCGTTCATGATCTCGACGATGTCGTAAGCAGTCAAGGCAGGGTCATTGCGCAAAAGTTCCAGAACATTCACTCCCCTCACCTTGCACAATGGCTGAGTAGGAGCAGCATACCCGCCGAACAAACCCAGTACTGTTGGGAACTTGCTGCCAATCGTGGTATTCATCCATCCCCACAGTGGAGTATCCTTGTGCGTCACGATCTGCATGTAACCACTGCCGCCGCGGTATTTACCAAAGCCGTGGTTATCAGCCATCAAACGGCGGTAGCTGAGACACACAAAAGGAAGCTCGTCTTCCAGAAGCTCCGTTTCACCCAAATCCACATAAGCGGCAAAAATAGGGTTCAAGGAAGGCTCTCCATCGCGGTTCCAACGTGCACCACCGCTCATGCCATTAATATCAGTGGTTATGTTTCCGACATAAAAACCGTGCTGCGTGTAGCCACCATAGATGAACCCCGAAATCATGTTCCACCAACTGGCGTGAACATCGCTGGCCTTCGCTGGGTTTCCATTCATCAGGTTATTGAAAAGCAGCTTTTGCAAACAGTGATCAACTGCTGTAAATGCCGGAAAGAAAGACATCATGCTCTGGGCGTTCGGCGCTTCTGGCGTACAATCGACAATCGAACCTTCATCGGTCAAAAAGGTCACCGGCACAAGAACAGCCTGGTTACGAGGCAAATCTGGCCACATGTAGTTGAGAAACACCTGTGCGATCATCCCTTTGAGGGAAGCAAGGACAGTATTGGTAGCCCTGTTGAGAAACTGCGGTGCCGAACCACGGAAGTCGATAATCAACTCCTGTCCCCGCTTCTCTACGGTACAGTTAATTTTGGCAATAACGTTCTCTCGTAGTGTGCCATCTGCGAACAACACGACGCGCGTCTTGCCATCAGGTAGGGCAGCCAACCTCCGCCGCACCTCGTCCGCTGTGTATTCAAGAGTCTCGCGCATGGTGACCAGAAAAGCGTCCAACCCATATTCCTCGATGATCTCCAAAACGCGCTTGCGTATACGTAGGCATGCGGCCAGTTTAGCCTTCATGTCTTCCAGTTGAAGCTTGGGGTCACGCACAGAGTTCTGGAAGTAGGTTACCAAATCTTCGCGAAACTGAAAGTTCTCGCCAACCTTAACAGGACTGATCTTCAGCCCCTCATCATAGGGACTTTCCGCGGCAGAGGGCATACCTCCTGGTTCACGCGCACCGTTCTCACCTTCGTGGATTATCGAACCCGCCCAAGCTACGAGCTTCCCCTCATAGAAGATCGGTGTCAAACAGCCCTGGTCGGTATTGTGAACATTGCCGTAGCGGGCATCATTGTGCATAAAGATGTCTCCGTCGCGGATGCCAACACTAGGTTCGTCTTTCCAGTATTTGAGAATGTACTTGATCGGATGCTGGGCCAGCGCTGCAAATATCAGCACACCGTTGGAGGAAGCTATCGCAAGGTCACCTGCAGCAGTAAATACACCGCAGATCAAATCTCCCCATTTAGCGCCGGGGGCTGAAGCGATGTGTGAGAGCATTTCATTTGCTTCGTTTGCAATCATTTGCAAACGGTTGCGAATTACGGTTTTGGTCAGGCGATCCGTGACGCGTGACATTGCTTGACGTTCCATCTCCGTCAGAGGAGCCAGTCCATGATGGCGCATGATTTCCGGATCAGGGCCTCGGAAGAGCACCTGAGAGCGCAAAAATTCCTGGACTTCCGCCTCGACTTTCGGATCGTCCTTTCGCACATCGAGCGTCATTTGGTGTACCTCCTTTTCATTTTACGATTTTTACGTCACATTCTAACCATTTCTACAAAGCCGTTTTCCAGCAACCGAAGCGTCCAGCCAGGATACACTACAAAAGTTGTGTGCGGCGCTTCGACCACAGCATGCCCTCGAATTTGTTCACCTACAGGTAAAATTTCGAAATCGTAGATCGGTGTTTCCGAAAATCCCTGTTTGGGAAACCAACAACGACGGGAACCCTTCAGCGCTTTATCGATTGTCTTGGCCGAACCACTTACACCAACCCTGCTGCCTCGGAAACTCACTTTTCGCAAAGGGACATATGAAACTACACGGATGTTGTTGATGCTGATGCCCGCTTGTGGTGTTTGGGTTCCCTCGCCAAACCGCTCCCCGTACGAAGTATGGTAACGTTTAATCACATCGAGAATTTGTTGCGGTTTGTCAAACCTCTGGTACGGGCTGATCAACGTTGTTAACTGTAATTGATTCCCATAACGCATATCAAACTCAACCCGGTAGTGGATATCCTCCGGTTTGTAGCCGAGCCGCAAAATATCCCGCGTGCCACGATCCTGCAGTTCAGCGATAATGCCATTGAGTTCTTCGTAGTTGTCATAGAGGGTCCCAACGTTGGGGTGGTACAGGAAAATATAAACTGTTCGTTCGTAAATGTGGAGCTGGTCAAGGTTGCCTCCTCCGACCGCAGAGAACACAGCGCTGTTAGCAGGCACCAGGATGCGCGAAATTTCCAACCCTTCAGCATAACCACAAGCATGTGTAGGGCCGTTTCCACCATAAGCCAGTATGGTAAACTTACGCGGATCGTACCCCCTGAGCGCCACCTCCTTAAAGATAGCCTGAGCCATCTTGTTATCGGCTACTTCCCGCACGGCCACTGCAGCATCCTCAACACTTGCATCTAAGTAACGCGCCAGACGATCACGCATCGCTGTCACGGCACGCCGCTGATTCAAGCGAATTCGACCCATATTGTAATAATCCGGATTGAGATAGCCGAGGAGCAGATCAGCATCCGTGATCGTCGGTTCCCGTCCACCCATGTCATAACACGCAGGCCCAGGGTCACTCCCTGCACTTTCGGGACCTACCTCAACGCTCTGGTGGGTCGAGTCATATTTTGCAATGGAGCCACCTCCAGCACCGATCGCGGTAATGAACATCATCGGAATATCAACGCGCCAGCGGTCAATTACTGGAGCAAATTCGTAAAATTTGATCCCGCCACCGGCCACGATACCGATATCAAAACTGGTGCCTCCCATATCGGTAGTGATGATATTTTCCACCTCAAGCTCGCGGGCGATCTGCTCCGCCCCAGATAATCCAGCCACTGGCCCCGCATGAATGGTCTGGAGCGCATGGGTCCGGCTGAGCTGAGACAGACCACCAGTATTGTGCACCACCTCCAAGGGCCGTCGGTACCCGTGATGGCGTAAAGTCATTTCCAAGCTGCGCAAGCCATACTGCATCTGGCGCTGCAAATAAGCATCGATAATCGTCGACATGCTGCGCGTGTACTCGCCTTTTTTCAACGAAATATCATGAGAGCAAAGGACAGGAAATGATCCGAGGTACGAGGTTGGATACTCTTCCAGGATAATTTCTTCCACTAAGTCTTCGTGCGCCGGGTTCATCACCGCATTAAGGAGTACGACAACAAATCCCCGCACCCCACGATCCACTAAAACCTGAACCTGACGCCGGATGTCAACTGGATCGGCTGGAATCAACACCTCACCCTTATAATCCACCCGTTCCCGTATGCCCACGATATTCTCGCGCGGAATGAGCGGCCGCGGGCGATCTGCACCGGAAACGTTAGCCTGCTCTAACGGCGTCAACCCATCAGCATACTGGCGTGAGCGGCCAATGATCGTAGCGTCTTCGAAACCAGCCGTGGTAATCAATCCAAGGCGTGGTCCCGTGCGCTCAATGAGCGCGTTCGTACCTAAGGTGGTTCCATACCTGACAGATTCCACCTGCGCCAGTATCTCCTCGACAGATATTGCCAACTGTTCAGCACCGTTACGAAGGGCGTTCATAAATCCCTGGGCCAGATTGTAATGAGTGGTGGGTGCCTTGGCTTCCACCAACTGTTCATCCCAGACGATGAAACAATCCGTAAAGGTGCCGCCGATGTCGACACTAATCCGCTTCATCCCTCTGTTTCCTCCCTTGCTCTGTTCTCTTTTGCTCGCCGCTTAAACCACTCAATATCCAGCTCTATGTCATGCGTAATGGGATGTCCTGGCACCAAATATTCAGTTTCAACCAAGGTCCCGCAGCCAGGGCAGTAATACTCCAACAAGCGACACCAGTTGGGGTCTGGAGCATAAGTGTAATGATACTCTTTCTCGTTCAGCATCGGCCGATGAATCTCACGAGGATCGCGTTCGTATACCAAAAGACCGGTTTTATAGTTCTGACGCGCAGGTGCCAAGACATGTCCACATCTGTTGCAGCACCACACCTCCTTTTCCAAATCGATGTCAAGATATTCCGTAATCCGCTCAGTGAACTGTTCGGTCATCTCAATTCCCCTCCTGCGTCAGCATGTACTGGCCATATCGATCTCGGGACAAGCGCCAGCCTGGAGGAACAACCAGCGTCGTGTACTTTGTTTCCACAATCGCCGGCCCAGCCAGCTTCCCATCAGAGTTTTCCAACGCATCAAACGCATAAATGGGAGTGACCACACGATTATCAGCGGTCCAAGCAACATGCCTCTGACTTAAGGGTTCTGGCCGATCCAAGCGCACCGGAACTTCCTGCAATCCCAAATGGGGCAGGCGGGCACGTGCCTCCAATTCGACGAAAGCAGCAGTAATACCGGAATTTTGTTGCAATTGTTCTAATGCTTCCTCAGGTTGATCCGTCACCTGCACAACCTGTTCTCCCTGAAGCAATGTTAATTTCCAGCAAAAGTCGACTCTGTCTGATGCAAACCCCTCGCCACGCATGTCAATGCGTGCTCGTTCGAAAAGTGTGTCAATCGCTTGACGCAATTCTGTGCCATCGGTGAGATGAACGGTTCGGGAATAACGGTGTACCACGTCGCTAAATCCGATGCCAAATGAACTGAAAACGCTTGCCATAGTAGGGAGCAAAACACTGCCAATTCCCGCGCGTTCAGCAATGCCCGCCGCATGCATCGGCCCAGAGCCACCAAACGCAATCAAGACGAAATCACCTGGCGACAATCCACGCTTCGCAGCACCTTTGCGGATGGCTTCTGCAATCCGCTCTTCTAGGGTGTCTCGGATCAAGACGGCAGCTTCTGTCGCAGTGATGCCAAGGGGTTCAGCCACCTTTGTGGTGATCGCGTGCAGCGCCCGCTCTCCATCTATCGGAACCTGCCCCGCCAAAGTTGCACCATCACAAAAGTAACCAAGAACCAGGTTGGCATCAGTAACCGTTGCCTCGGTTCCGCCAAACCCAAAACAGGCCGGTCCTGGTGCGGCACCTGCACTGTCTGGTCCGAGGCGGAACTGCCCCTGCTCTACCCGCGCAATCGTGCCTCCACCACCACCCAGGGGCTCAATCCGCCGCAAAGAAAAGGAGATCTCAGCGTCTTCAATCATGCCAGTAGTATCTTCTTCCAATTGGCCATCAACAAGAAAGGCCAGGTCAGTACTGGTACCGCCAATGTCAATGGTCACAACATGAGGGAGTCGATAATGACGGGCCAGATGAAGTGCACCTTCTACCCCTCCAGTTGGTCCTGAATTAAAGGTTTTAACAGCAGTAACCTTGGCCACACGATTGCTTGTGCCATCGTTGCAAAAAATGAACAGCGGTCTGTTGTAACGGTACTGCCGCAGAATGTCTTCCGCTTTGTAAAGGAAAGTTTCCAAGTTGGGGTGAAGATACGCATTCAAAACTGCTGTCGTCGCGCGACGCAAAATGTTTGTATCCGCAACCAATTCGGTGGAAAAAAGGATCGGCAATGCACCTAAGACATGCCGAGGATACTCGGAAAATACGATACGCTTGATTCTACGCTCAACCACTTCAGCCTGTTCGGAAATCGAGACCACCAAACGCTCGGCCCCTTCCGATAACAGCGTTTCAACCGCATTGAGAATAACCCTTTGATCGGCCTCGCCCCCATCCAACTGGATCCCATATACTTTCTGCCGCACAGGGTAGAGAATACTCCCTAATAGGGATTCGGGATCCAACGATGTAAAGAAAGGCATATCTTTTTCTAAAACGATGAGTCCAATATGTGGCCCATTTCGTTGGATAATGGTGTTCGTCCCGATGGTTGTCGAATAGCGAAATGTATCTACCTGTTTTACAAATTCCACTTCGCTGAGGTTCCATCGCTCCGCTGCAGCTTTGATAATACCGCGAAACGACTCCGTCAGATCATGCGGCGTCGTCCGCACCTTGAGGGCGACAACTTGTTTTCCGTCACTAATCGTCGCATCCGTAAACGTGCCGCCCGTGTCAATGTCAACGGTAAGTTGTGGCAAGATCGGCACCCCCCACAATAAGATTTTGATTCTTGGCCTGTTTTGTTAATTCAGAAAATGAACTCAAAAATACTACATTTTTTTCCACCACACTCCCTAATCACTCTCCCTAATCGCCCCCGTCAACTATTTCTAGATTTAAATAAATAATTTTGTCTTGTTATACTAGTATTTAAAATGCCTTGTTAACAGAATATAATTAATAGTAAGATCTGTCTATGTCAACACTTGATGAAAGTGAGGGGTGACAATTGGCTATAGAGTACAAATCTGCAGTCTTGGAAGTGGCCGATTTTATCGAGGAATTAACAACGTTGTTAGAACAGGAGGGACCTATATCGTCAAAGCATTTCTTCTCGCTGGATTTACACTCGCTTCCAGACTGTCTCCAGGATGCGATGAGGCATTTTCTCGTCGCGCTGGAAAAACGGGAACAGCAGATGATTCGTCCCCAACAAGAAATGCAGCGCAGCATTGCACTTCAACAGCTAACCCTTGAAATCGCTTCTTTAGCACCTCTACAACAAGTTCTCAATCGAATCTGCAAGACGGTACGGTCATTGTTACAGACCGACATCGGGTATATTGCTTTGTACAACGAGGAAAAACAAACGATCACTGTCCGCGCTTCATCCGGCACCAGCCCCCACTTGATCGGCGTCGAACAACGCCTGGGCCAGGGGATTGGCGGACGCGTCGTATTAACGAAACGTCCGCACACGTTTACGGACTACCCTCATGAGGCCCGCAGAGACCCAGAGGTTGAAGCGGCGATTGATTATGAAGGGATTATTTCCGCCATTGCCGTACCCCTGTTGTTGGGTTCCGACGTGATCGGGGTGCTCTACGCCGCGATGCGGGTACAGCGGGAATTCACGACCGAAGAAATCGATTTTCTCTCCAGTTTGGCCAGCCTGGCCAGCGTCGCCATCCGAAATGCGCAACTCTATGACCAATCGCAGCGTCTGATCCGGGTGCATCAACAGTTAAGCGAAGCGGCCCTGCAAAAAGAGGTTGTCGAATCCGTCATCCTCACCTTATCGTCGCTATTGTCTTGTGATGTGTGTTTACTCGACGCATCAGGCCAAATTCTTCATGCCCATTTCCGGAACACCCAGTTGGATGCCGAGTGCATTTCCGCCATCGTTCGCCATGCGAAAAGTTCAATCCAGACGGTTTCCGGGCAGAACAGCCTGTTCATTGAACAATCCAACCATAAGATCATGTGCTCTGCCATCATCAGCAATCAGGTTCTCGTCGGCATTTTAGCCACCGTACGCACTGCCGAGGAAACGTACGACGCGATCGACCGCATCGCCATCGAACGGGCAACGACGCTGCTCGCTCTTGCAATCAGCACACAAGAAATCCAACAGATGAATAAATTCTATCTGCGTACGGCACTTCTTTATCAACTGCTGTTTCGAGGGGAACAGGAAGCCATCTTGGGCGAGCGGGCAAAACATCTGGGGATCAATCTTTGGAAACCTTGTCATCTCATCGTCAGCATGTGCATGACCCACGCGCTTCCCCCGTCCCAGCAGGAAATCATCAACCGCATGCTGCGCTCGATCCAGTTGACGTTGGACGTCGCGAGATTTCCGCTCTCAACCGTGGACAATACCTGCTTGGTGGCCGCCATCCCGGAGCAAGAAAACCTCATGGCAAGGGCCGAAGAAATGCACGCGCTCATTGAGGCCTCTTTGCCACAGACAAAAGTTTTTACGGTGATCAGTGAACCATGCAACAAGCCGAGCGACTACCGCAACGAGTTTTTCAAATGCAAAAACGCCCTTTCCTGGCACGAACGCCTCGGCCGTGACGAACCCATCCTGTGGGCCAAATCCTTCGGGCTCGCCGGATTGCTCTTTGATGTTTCCAACATGGACGCCATCAAAGCATTCTGCGTTGAAACCTTACGCCCGCTTACGCTTGCCGAACACCGGCATGCGGGAAACCTGCTCGAGACGCTAAAGGCCTATTTGGAAAACGAGTCGGAATTGCGCGCCACCGCATCATGCCTGCACATTCACTACAATACATTGCGCTACCGGCTGGAACGGATTGAACAGCTTTTGCAAATCAACTTGAACGATCCGGGAACCCGCCAAGCACTGCGTCTTGCGTTATTGCTAAACGACACGTTTCAATTTGTATAAGACGGATTCATGTGAAATTTACGTCTTTTCACGAAACTTGTCTCTCATGGCTTGCCGCTTTTCCTCTTTCAACCGCGGACAGGTATAGCAGTATTCGCCGCCTTCCGTCTTGTAGTACAGACAGCAAGCGCTTTTCAACGGAACTTGCTTTTGCGGGTCTCTGATATCTTCCACCATACGCAACTTGATATTGAATGGATTTTTCTTTGTCCCAAAAACGGTCGGCTCCAGTTCGTGAACCAACGCGTTGTAATCATCGGTGATTCTGGTTCGCAGACCCGCATCCTCCATGTTGTCCAACAAGTTGTTCTTGAAGTAATAAAATCTGGCAGGCAACTGTCCCCAAAGCTGACCCACATGGATTTCAGCTGCGGCTGACACCGCCTCAAACAAAGGACGAACCGTCTTTCCGTAAAAATCGGCCAGAGCTTGATATCGTGAACGGGTTCTTTCCGTTTCGGACACAGGCAACACCCGCTCCGACCAGCGATTGATTTTGAAAGAAAGCGGAAAATATTGGCCTTTGGGATACACTGGACGGTAATATTGGAAAGAGATAAGTCGATCCGCTTATTTTCCACAGACAACATATACTGCAGGGCGAACGCCACGAATCCAAACCAGCCGCCGAAATAGGCAGCCGCCGGTTGCAGTTCCGGGGATTTGATGCACGAAGCATAAATGCGCAGGAAGTGTTTCGCGTTTTCTTGATCCAGCAAATCTTCGGCAGTCATTGAAAACAGCGCGCCTTCCCGGTCTTCCAGGGTGATATGAAACATCTCTTGGAGTCCTGCCAGATGATCGTTGGTCATGTTCCTTTTTCCTTCCCTACATGATCATGGCTTTCCAGCGGTAACCGGCAATCTCTCGCCGGTGAACGATGACGATGCCGGATTTGCCTGCGTCGTTTGCTGATTTTCCCGTGAAGAAGCAAGCTCATACGGTATACACAGCGGCACGCCCGTTCTCGGATCGGTCAGGATATCCGCCTCGATGCCAAACACCTCACGCAGCATGTCTTTTGTCATGACTTGATGCGGCGATCCTTCACTGACCACCATGCCCGATTTGATCGCCACCATATGATGGGCATAACGAGACGCATGGTTCAAATCGTGGACGACCATGACAATCGTTCGCCCTTCATCCCGGTTCAATTTCTGCAGCAATTGTAAGATTTCCAATTGATGAGCCATGTCCAGGTAGGTGGTCGGTTCATCCAAAAACAAAATATCGGTCTGCTGGGCAAGGGCCATCGCGATCCAGGCACGTTGCCGTTGCCCTCCGGACAGTTGATCGACCGGACGATCGGAAAAAGCTTCCAATCCCGTCACATGGATGGCCCAGCGGATAACTTCTCGATCATCTCGGGTCAAACTGCCAAAGCCTTTTTGGTGGGGAAACCTTCCATATCCGACGAGTTCGGAAACCGTCAGTCCTTCGGGTGCGATCGGATTTTGCGGCAAAATCGCCAATTGCTTGGCGACTTCCTTCGTGGACTGGCCATGAATGGCCTTTCCATCCAACAAAACAACACCCGCTCTCGGCTTCATAATCCGGGCCATGGTCTTCAAAATCGTGGACTTGCCGGAACCGTTCGCGCCGACGAGAGCCGTAATTTTTCCTGTCGGTATGCTCAGATTCAGATTTTTCACGATTAATGCTTCCCCATATCCGATATCGAGTTGTTGCGTATGCAGACGCTCCATGTCCGTCCTTCCCCTCAAAAAAAGTCCGTCTTTATGTCACGCTTTCGTTTTTGCCAGCAAATATAAGAAATACGGCGCACCGATGACCGCCACCACAATGCCGGTAGGGATTTCCGAAGGTTGCAAAAGCGAACGCCCCACCGTGTCTGCGACAATCATCAACAACCCGCCCGTCAGCGCGGACGCGGGAAGCAAATATTGATGTTTCGGCCCGACCAACCGCCGGGCGAGGTGAGGGGCAATCAACCCGACAAAGCCAATTCCGCCGCTGACGGCGACGCAAGAGGCGGCCAAACCGACAGCCGCGGCAAGCAGGCCGAAACGTTCTTTTTCAATGGGAGCGCCAAGCCCCGTGGCGACATGGTCTCCCAAGTTCAACACATTCAGCACCCCCGCTTTGTAAAAGACAAAGGGAAGCAGCACCAGCAACCACGGAAGCAAAGCCAACACAAACTTCCAATCCGTCCCCCAGATGCTCCCCGCCAGCCAAGTGGCCACAAATTGATAGCGGTCTGGATCCAGTTTAATCGACAAAACGATCATGGCCGCGCTGATGCCGGCCGCTACGGCGACCCCTGTCAAAGTCAGACGGGTCGGCTGAAGGCCTTCATGTTTGTTGAAAGCAAGCACGTAAATGAGCGCCGCGGTCAACCCCGCACCGAGCAAAGCGCAAAAAGGCAGGAAAAATACCGGTGCAGCCTCATTCACGGGATAAAAGGAAATGAACAAAATGACCATCAACCCCGCACCGGCGTTGATGCCGAGAATGCCCGGATCGGCAAGCGCGTTGCGGGAAAGTCCCTGCAGGATACATCCCGAAACGGCCAGGCCGGCTCCGACCAGCACGGCGATCACAATGCGCGGCAGCCGGAATTCGAACAAAATAAGTTCCTGCTTCTCAGTTCCGGCTCCGACCAACGTCTTCACCACATCCAGCGGCGCCAGGCGGATATACCCGGTGTTCATGCTGATCACAAACATGACGACAATGAGGACGGCCAAAGCGGACAATACAACGGCAGCGCGAGCAGCTCTCCGGTGTTCCGCTTGCGGCTTGACTGCCTCCATCACAGCTCCCTCCTTTCGCGGCGCGCCAAATAGAGGAAGAAGGGAACGCCGATTAAGGCAATCAGTGCTCCGACAGGCGTTTCATAGGGAGGATTGATCATCCGCGCCCCGATGTCGGCCAAAATCATCAAAAGGCTGCCCAGCACCGCCGAACAGGGAATGATCCAGCGGTAATCCACGCCGACCAAAAAACGGGCGAAATGGGGAACGATCAAGCCGACGAAACTGATGGGCCCGGCGACGGAAACCGCCGTGCCGGCAAGCAAGAGAACGATGAGAACGGCCACCAGTTTCACTAGCCCTGTCCGCTGTCCCAAACCGGCGGCCACTTCCTCCCCAAGGCTGAGCAGCGTGATGGAACGTGAAATCAAGAGCGCTCCAACCAGCGCTGCCGTTACGAAGGGAAACATCCATTGAAGGTGAATCCATTTCACACCGGCCACCCCTCCCGCATACCAAAAGGCCAAATCCTGGCTGATACGAAAAGAGAGGGCGATCCCTTCGCTTAAAGCCACCAACAGCGCGCTCACGGCCGCTCCTGCCAGTGTCAGGCGGACCGGCGTCAGCCCGTTGATGGACAGCGAGCCTATCCCGTACACCATGCCCGCGCCAATGGCCGCGCCAAAAAAGGAACACAGGATCAGATATGGATACGGAAGCCCTGGAAAAAAAGCGAAACACAGCGCCAACGCAAATCCTGCGCCGGCATTCAGACCAAGCAGGCCGGAATCGGCCAGCGGATTGCGGGTCATCCCTTGCATCAAAGCACCGGCAACGGCAAAACAGGCCCCAATCATGGCTCCGGCCAGCGCGCGGGGGAGCCTCAATTCCTGGATGATTTGATGCTGGGTCAGATCAGGATTAAAATGAAAGACCGCCTGCCAAACGGTTTGCAATTGGATATCCGCGGCACCCACAGAGACCGCCAGTGCAATTCCCAGCACAACAGCGACGAGTCCGCCAATCAGAATCCCTGAGGCGGCAGCGGGCCGGCTCTTCAATTTGATCATGGATGTTTCCGACTGTGCAAGGGGATCATGTCGCAGGCCCATTCGAGGTTCATCCTTTGTTCGTCAAGGGAGATGTCATTGATAACGATTCTCATTGTCAGCAAAAATGTATCAAAAATCATTTCTCCTGTCAATTATAAACAACATCCGGGCTGCCGCCGGACCTGTCCATCTCCCGGAACGGGTGAACGAAGTCATCGGCAAATAAAAAAGCGCCCCTTTCGGGCGCTTTTGCCGGCTATCATCTTCCCTGTTTCGACGCCCTGTACGTTCAATGCGACAGCCCGGTCGAGACGCTTTCAGTCCAAAAAACCTTGTTTCTTGGCATAGTTTCCCCAATGAGGCTTCCTGCCGTCCACATCAGTAAACCCGTACTCATCCGCCAAGTCCCAACTCCCCAACACTTGGCCGGTTTTCCTGAATACATCGGGGTCAGCCGCCAGTGCCGCAATGCCTCTGCCGATAAAATACGGCGTCTCCGACTCCATAAAGTGTTCGGCGTGGGGCAAGCCGCTTTTGACGGCGTCCCGCCAGTTGGCTTCCGTGACGCCAAAGTAGTCCAGCATTTCCTCGGAACGCAAAAATCCCGGGGTGACGGCCAGCACGGCAACGTGGTGCGGACGCAGTTCCTCGGCCATGGCTTGCGCCAGATGGATGGCCGAAATTTTGGCCAGGCTGTAATACAGATTTCCCCGGTACCGATAATCGACGCCGTCAGTCACTTCGATGATGAATCCCTTTTTCGCGGACACCATCAGAGGAGCCGCATAATAACTGGTAATCATATGTGTCCACACCGCTCTCTCCTGCATCCTCAGCCCGTCTGAAAGCGAATGTTCCCAAAAAGGCGTACCCCACTTGGTCAGTTGCTCGCCTCCCCAAATGTCGTTGACCAGCACATCCAGCCGGCCGTTCTGCTCATCCCCGATCCGCCTGAACAACGCTTCGACTTGCGCTTCATCACCATGATCGACTTGCACCGGAATCCCTACGCCGCCCGCGTCCGCCACCATTTCCGCCGTCTCTTCGATGGTCTCCGGCCGGTTCAAATCGGACGGATTTCCGCGCACACTGCGCCCCGTGCAATAAACGGTCGCACCGGCAGCCCCCAGCATGACCGCGATTCCTCTGCCGGCGCCTCGCGTCGCGCCGGCTACGACGGCAACCTTTCCTTTCAACGGCTTGAACATCCTATCCCCCGCCCCTTTTGATTTTTTGACAAAGACAGGATAGCCTCCCAATGATGACATCGATTGCCATATCCGTCAAAAACCTTTGGTAATCATCAGGTACAAAACGGCCACCGGCAGCAATGTGGCAATGGTTCCAAACACATCCCACAACAGAGACGCCCGCCGGTACCCCGCGTCAACCATGCCAGTTTCCAGTGCTTGCCGGCTCCGGCGGATCATGCTCCGCTGCAACGGAAGCAGCACCGCCAGCCAGAGCAGGCCTGACAGACCAAACAACCCCAACGAAAGCGTCAGCCAGTTGAACGCTCCCATCGAATACCCCGCCCGCTCGGCCATCCATGTGCCTGATGCGACAATCAGGAGGATGCCCGGCAGAGTAAACAGAAAATCGGCCAGCATGACATTTTTCGCCGCATGATGGATCACGGCCGGATTTCCCGTTTGGTTAGCCCGCAGTTTCCAAAAAGCTGCCGTAATGATGTTGCCCAACAAAAGCACCGCCCCGAACACGTGGCAAAACAGCGCAATCGCCATCCCGTTCCACTCCCTTACCGCGCATGGTTTGCAGGCTGAAGCATGCCGGTCATCAACGCGGCAAATTCGGCGCTTCCGAAAGCGTCATTGCCCGAAGACAGAAAACCGCGCACGCGCAGCCCGATGGAAATCAACACAAACAATTCAGCCGTCTTGTCGGCATCCACGGATAAAGGAATGACCCCCGCCTCCTGCCCGGCGGCAATCCACCGTTTCGATGCCCGCAACGCCTGTTCGTAAAATCGGCCCATGACTTCTTTCACTTCCGGCTGATGGCATTTTCCCAGCAAATACATCAACACCTGGTTGCCCACACTACCCGGATCTTCCAAATCCGGCAGGCGGGAGACAATTTCCTGCATGGGCCTATCGAACGTTTTGGGTTCAAGCGCCGTGGCCGCAAAAAACCGCCGGTTTGTTTCCTCAAGCCATTCCAGCAACACCCAGCTCAACAGTTCGTCCTTGCTTTTGACGTAGTGGTAAATCCCCCCTTTTGACAATCCCGAGCGCTCCATGATGTCGCTCAACGTCATGTTGGCGCATCCTTTTTCCTGAATCAGCTGTTTGGCCGCATCCAGCATCAACTGCCTGGTCCGTTCCCGTTTCAGCTCCCGTTTCATCGCGCTGCTGTCCACCTTTCGCAAATCCTTTTATCGGAACTGTATTTGTATTATAAAAACCAACCGACGGTCTGTAAACAGAAAAAACCTTGCCGTCCGTTCTTCGGACGCAATCATTCGGGCGAAAGAAGACACCAAGCTGGACGCCCACGCCTATTGTGCAATTGATCGAAAATGGCGCCTTACATGTGATTGACACTGAAAGTGATTATCAATATCATTATGGTCGTATACATACCCAATGCTACAGGAGGAGATATTCATGAGACGCGATCCATCGCGACTAAGGCGTAGAATGAAGACGGCATTCATTCTGATTTTGGCTTTCGTGTTCGCTTTCGCCGTTACGGCATGCGGCCAGGGGCCGACCGGACCGGCGGAATCCGGCGGGGAAAAAGGGCAGAACCAGCAAGCGACTGAGGAAAAGAACAGCGGGAATGCAAACGGGACCGGAAAAGTGATGACGGACGCATTGGGCCATCAGGTGACCATTCCCGCCAACCCGCAACGCATCTTGGCCACCTATCTGGAAGATCATCTTCTCTCCTTGGGCGTCAAACCTGTGGCGCAATGGATGGTTGCAAACGGAAAACAGGAATATCTGCAGTCGGAAGGTTTGGAGGGAATTCCGACAATCAGCTACAATCTCCCTCTGGAAGAAGTGCTCAGTTTCAATCCGGACCTTATCATCATCGGGTCGTCTACATTGGTGCAAAACGGCATGTACGAACAGTATGGCAAAATCGCTCCCACCTTTGTTCTGGGAGACGACCTGGTCAAGGACTGGCGCAAAACGCTGACAAAAATCGGTGAATTGCTGGGCCGGGAGGAACAGGCTCAAAAGGTCCTGCAAGAATACGACGCCAAAGTAGAGGAGACCAAAAAGAAAATTGCCCCCATCCTGAAAGGCAAGAAGGTCGCCACCTTGTGGCTGGTCCAAAAATCGTTCTTCATCGTCGATAAATCAATGGCATGCGGTTCGGTATTGTACGGGGATTTGGGATTACAGCCTCCCGAGTTGGTGTTGAATTTGCCGAAGGATGACAACGCGTCATGGAAACCCGTCACGCTGGAAAAGCTTGCTGAACTGGATGCCGACTACATTTTCCTGGTCAACAGCGACGGCCCGGGAGGAAAAGAAGTGCTGGACCAGCCGATTTGGAAAAACCTGCCAGCTGTAAAAGAAAACCGCGTGTATGAATTGAGCTCCTCCAGCAGTTGGCTATACAGCGGCGCCATTGCCGGCAGACAAGTGATGGACGATCTGGTACGGTTGTTGACAAAATAAGCGCCGGCATGGCGCTTTTTTTGCCTTGAACGACGGAAAAGTTTAGCTCCTGGACAAGGACGCTACGCCCCGAACTGCATGTTATACATCCGGTGGTACAAGCCGCCGGCTGACAGCAGCTCCTGGTGCGTTCCCATCTCGGCGATCCCTTGCTCCGTGATGACCACAATCCGATCCGCGTTTATGATCGTTGCGAGGCGGTGGGCAATCACCAGGGTTGTACGGCCTTCCGCCAACTCGGCGAGCGATTGCTGAATGGCCGCCTCCGTCTCCGCGTCAAGCGCAGAGGTGGCCTCATCCAAAATCAGGATGGACGGGTTTTTGAGAAACATCCGCGCGATGGCGATACGCTGCTTCTGCCCGCCGGAAAGCTTCACACCCCGTTCGCCGACCACCGTATCCAGCCCTTGGGGGAGCGAACGGATAAAATCGTCCAGCCGCGCCCGTCTCGCCGCTTCCCAGATTTCTTCCTCCGATGCATCCAGACGGCCGTAAGCGATGTTCTCCCGAATCGTGCCGGAAAAAAGAAAAACATCCTGCTGCACGATGCCGATCTGCTTGCGCAACGAGGCCAGTTTGATCGTCCGAATGTCTCGCCCGTCAATGGTGATGCTGCCCTCCGTCACATCATAAAAACGGGGCAGCAGACTGCACAGCGTCGTTTTCCCCGCCCCCGACGGGCCGACAATCGCGACGGTTTCGCCGGCCCGTATGGACATGCAAATGTTTTTCAGGATCGGCTTGTCCTTCTCATAGCCGAACGTGACGCGGTCATACCGGATCTCTCCCCGAAGCGGGCCGATTTCCACGGCGTCCGGCGCATCGGTCACGTCCGGTTCCGTATCCAGGATTTCGAGATAACGCTTAAACCCCGCAATGCCTTTCGGGTATGTTTCGATGACGGCGTTGATTTTCTGGATCGGCCCCAAAAACACATTCGTCAGCAGCAAAAAGGCGAGAAATTCCCCATAGCTCAACTTGCCCCGGATGACGAACCAGGTTCCGCTCAACAGCACAAACACGGTAATGAGGCGCATCAACATGTAATTGGCGGAAAAACTCCACCCCATGATCTTGTAAGCAAGCAGCTTGGCCTTTCGATAGCGCTGGTTGTTCCGGGCAAACAATTCCTTTTCGTATTCGTCGTTGGCAAAGGCCTGGACGACGCGGATGCCGCCGATGCTTTCCTCGACGCGGGCATTGATGCCGGCCAGTTCGGCCATCATCCGCCGAAACGCTGCGGTCATTTTTTGATTGAAGTAGGTCGCCAGCCAGAGCAAGAACGGCACGACGGCGAACGTCAGCAAGGCCAGCTCCCAATTGATGGAAAGCATCACGCCGAATGCCCCGAGCAGCGTCATGACGGCGATGAACAGATCCTCCGGGCCATGATGCGCCACTTCCCCGATATCCAGCAAATCGTTGGAAATGCGGGACATCAGTTCTCCCGTTTGGTGGTTGTCATAAAAGCGGAAAGAAAGCTTCTGCAAGTGGTCAAACATTTTTTTGCGCATGTCGGTTTCGATGTTGATGCCGAGCATATGTCCCCAGTACGTGACCACAAAGTGCAGGCCCATGTTGATCAAATACAAGACCAGCAAGCCGACACAGGCCCAAAAAATCCACCACCAATTGCCCGTCGGCAACAAGTCGTCCACCACTTTGTTCACAGCCAGGGGAAAACCCAGCTCCAAAAGGGCAGCCCCCACAGCGCAAAAAAAATCCAAAAGAAACAGCCCTTTGTAGGGCTGGTAATAGGCAAAAAACCGGCGCAGCAATCCGGATCCCTCCATTCTCCACCTTTACCGGTTGGCCAACACCATGATCATTTTTCCGCAGTCAGCGGCACACGGTCTACATTCTTCCATGCAAACGTTCTTCCACTCAAACGGATGCCATAAACCGTCCCTGCGCCAAGGACCTCTCCTGGATAAAGATCAAATACCGGTACGGCAATCCTGGCGAAACAGATCGCAAGATCGAAACAGATCGCAAGATGCGCAAATCATTTTTCGTTCCCTTTGCTTCTTTCCACAATCATCTCCACGAACAAATCAATTTGTTTCGTGATGGAAATCGGATCGTAAGGATAAAACGTGTTGAAGTCGTTGATGAACAACCTGTTGCTCTTGACGGCTTTCAAGTCACGCAAAATGGGAGAGTTTTGCAGTTGTTTCAACGCTTCGCCCCTGTTTTCCGGATCGTACACGGTCAGAAACATGTAATCCGCGGCATACTCGGGAAGCACTTCCATGGAAAGCTGAAACACTTGTTCTCCAGTGTTCGCCATCTTCTCCGGCATTTTCAATTTTAACGCATTGTAGATGGCTTGTCCGCCTCTTCCCGCATTATCCCCAAACATCCACAATTCGCCTTTATCCGTCAATTCATACAACCCGAAAGTAGCCGTCTCGTCGATCACGTCTTTCAGCTTTTCCCGGCCTTCTGCCGCCTTTTTTTCATACTCCGCGATAAACTGCTCGGCCTGTTCGGGCTGCCCCACGATGTCGCCAAACAACGTCAGGGTTTCATAAATATCGGACGCCGTGCCGTATGGAATATGCAATGTCGGGGCGATCTTGGAGAGGGCATCATAGTTTTTGTCATACATCACGATGATCAAATCCGGATTCAGCTCCAACACTTTTTCCACGTTGATCGGATCGCCCACATCTTCCGCCCGTTTCAGAAGATCCTTCAAAAACGGATTGTCAAAGGCGGTCGACACCGCTCCGACCACGTTGGCACCGACCGCGAGCAATTCGCCTGCATAATAATCGGTCACAATCCGCTGCGGATGGACCGGTATCTCCACCGCTCCCTTGACGGTCTGAAAGGAACGGGTTTTTGGCTCAGCCGATCCGGCGGACGAAGATGTTGAGGTTTCCTTTGATGACGGCGTCGCCGCATTTTCACCACCGGAATTGCCGGCACCTGCGCAAGCAGTCAGCAGCAGCATGAAAGCGACAAGAACAACACCGGCCAGTTGCAGTCTGTTTGTTGACATGACGCCCTCCTTTTTGCTCCATATGCCCTGATTCTCCTTGACGGTTGATCAGCTTTTCAACGAAGAATTCCGGATGTTTTGCATTGATAATTGATAACGATTCTCATTATCGATGAATAATTTATCAAAGATCATGCTTTGTGTCAAATGCCGAAAAAAGGGGTAAATCCCAATGACGAAAATCACGCGATCAACCGTGTCGTGTCGCATGTGAAATGCCCTGAAGATGCAAAATCGGACGCGGCGTTCACCGCGTCCGATGTCCTGTCCTGATGACCTGTCCCGATGTCCTGTCACTCCGCGCATGCCCGTCCAGCGCCATATCCGCCGCTTCGGGTGTGCCCGGTATCCCATAAACATTCCGCGTTCTTTCATCCGGTTTAACTGTAACGGGCTATCACGGAGCGAATGATTTCGGTCAAATGAGGAATATCCCGTTCCGAGACAAAAAATCTCACCAGACTTTCATCCATTTCCAGCGCTTCGGCCAATAAGCTGGCAAATCCTCGCGCTTTCCTGTCCACCTCCATCAACACTTCAACACCGTCAGGGTTCGGAAAAAAGACAACCTCCAATTCGTCCAGCTTCCCTCTAAACGCCCCGCTCACGGGTACAAATTCAAATTCCTGGATGAAGGGCAGCCGTTTGCGGAAAATCCCTTTTGCCTGTTCACAATCGGCATTCCGCAAGCGGAAACCCAATTTGCTCAATGAATCAAAAAATGCTCCGACCAATGGTGTCGGGACAATGGATATGTAATCACGGTCAGCGGGATCGACGGCATTTTTGATGTCCAGTCCAGTCCGTACCCATACCTTGGTTTTACCGATCGTAATCGGGGTATCCAGCGGCAATTGAAAGGAAAAGGGAACTTCTTTGACTTCATTTGGGCGAATGACCAGAGGCTGGGTCAATTGGTAGCGGCCGATCTCGGTTTGCGCGGTTACCCGATGGTCATCTTTTTTCAGCTCGTATGTCGTGAACAAAGAAAGGTAAATACCGTCAATGTTCTGCTCGACATTCCCTCCCCGGATTTGCACGATCCCATCCACGTTCTCCCCGGGAACCAGCTGGCTGCGAAAAATTTTCGTGTCCACCGTTGCCGAACCAATACCAACACTTGCCAACAGCTTGTTTACGAATGACATCTGTTTCTCCCCTCCTTTTTCAATCACGATCATTTTATCATGGAAACTTCTGAATTACCTATGTTTCGCGAACTCCCCGCCTTGGCCGACAGTCCCGTCCATGCACCCGTGGTGACTGTCAGGTGCGTGTTGCCTAGTGTCGCAACAACGGAGTAATATGGGAGTAATATGTATCTAATATATGGTTTTCCATCTGTATATGTGTTTGATGATGTGTCCGATCCAAACATGACATGGTGTGCCTAATCACACACTATCATCGGCAAGTTTAAGGAGGCGCCAACCGATGGAAATCGGCATCTATACCTTTGGCGAACGAACCGTTGATCCGGAAACCGGCCAGTTGATCAGCCCCTCCGAACGGTTGCAACGCCTGATGGAAGAAATCGAATTGGCCGATCAAGTCGGCCTCGACGTGTACGGCGTCGGCGAGCATCATCGTCCGGACTACACCGTTTCCGCACCGGCCGTGGTGCTGGCGGCCGCCGCTTCCCGCACGAAACGGATCCGGTTGACCAGCGCGGTGAACGTCTTGAGTTCCGACGATCCGGTCCGGGTGTTTCAGCAATTCGCCACCTTGGACTTGCTATCCCAAGGCCGGGCCGAAATCATGGTGGGCCGCGGTTCCTTTATCGAATCGTTCCCTCTTTTTGGCTACGACCTGAAGGACTACGACGAACTGTTTGCGGAAAAACTCGATCTGCTGCTCAAATTGCGGGAGTCGGAACATATCACCTGGTCGGGAAATCACCGCCCGCCCATCGACAACCGCGGCGTCTATCCCCGGCCGCTGCAAAATCCGCTGCCGGTCTGGGTGGCCGTCGGGGGAACCCCTGAGTCGGCCATCCGCGCGGGCGCACTCGGTCTGCCCATGGCGCTGGCCATCATCGGCGGCTTGCCGGAACGGTTTGCGCCTTTTGCCCAATTGCACCGGACAGCCGCGCAAAAAGCCGGACATCCGAAGCCTCGCCTGAGCATCAACTCTCACGGCTTCCTCGCCGACACATCGCAAGAAGCGGTCGACACCGCGTTTCCCGCGTTCAAGACGGTTATGGACCGGTTGGGACAGGAACGGGGCTGGCCGCCCATGACGCGGGAGCAATTTGAGTTTTCCTGTTCGCTTCGGGGCGCCGATTTTGTCGGCAGTCCCCAGCAGGTGATTGAAAAAATCCTGTTCCAGCATGAAATCTTCGGCCACGATCGCTTCCTCTTGCAGTTGACCGTGGGCACGTTGCCGCACAAAAAAGTGCTGCGCGCCATCGAACTCTTGGGCACCGAGGTGGCCCCGGTGGTCAAGCGCGAACTTGCCCGATCCGACCGGAAGACAATGCCGTCTTCAACGCAGTAAAAGGAGCTGTCAAAGAAAAAACACCCCGTCACGTTTCTTGAACGTGACGGGGTGTTTCATCTGCCCTTTTTTTAAAAATAAACCAGCCAAATCACGATAGCCAAAACGATCCGGTAAATGGCAAACGGCAACAACTTGACCTTGGAAATCACTTTCAAGAAAAAACCGACGGACAGCCACGCAAACACAAAAGCGCTGATAAAGCCGGCCACAAAAAAGGACAACATCTCCCACGTGATATATTCCCAGTTTTTGAGCAACGAAACCAGGCTGGCTCCGAACATGATCGGGACGGCCATGATGAACGTAAAATCAGCCGCCGCCCGGTGACTCATGCCGAGCAGCACACCGCCGGAAATGGTGGCGCCGGAACGGGAAAACCCGGGCCACAAAGACAGGCATTGAAACAAGCCGACCAAAAACGCCTGCCCATAGGTCACATCGTCCACCGTCTGCGTTTTTATGTGTTTGGCGTTTCTGGAAGCCACCCGGTCCGCAAGAATCATCAGCAGAGCTCCGATTACCAAAGCCCACAGCACCGTTTGGGTCGAAAACAAATAATCATCGATGAAATCTTTAAACGCCAATCCCAAAACACCCGCCGGCAACAAACCGACAATGACTTTCCCCAGCGTCAGTTTGTTCCGCCTCCCCAGCGGCAACCCGCCGCCCCGGCCCCGCAAGACTTCATGACGCCTGGACAGTCCCAAAAGCCCCATAAAGCGGTCCCAAAAATGAATGACAACGGCCAAAATGGAGCCGAGCTGAATCACGACCTTAAACGTATTGGCGCCGTATTTGGTCAAAAATTCCTCCGACCGCAGCCACATGTCATCCACGATGATCATGTGTCCCGTCGACGAAACGGGAATATATTCAGTCACCCCTTCGACCAACCCTAAAATCAGCGCTTTCAACAACATTCCCAAACCCAATATTGTATCCATGCCTCTTTGTTCCCCTTATTCGCATTTCTGACCGGCACATGTTTCTGACAGGCCGTCTTCCGCTTGAAACCTTACCGTCCGGAACGGCTCCGGCGAAACCACCATACGAAGAAAATCACGGCTCCCAAGCCAAGAACGGCGTAAGTCACATACGAGTAGACGTCCATGTAATGAAGAATCGTTTCCCACGATTGGCCCAACAGGGCGCCTGTCGAGACAAGCGCCACATTCCATATCACCGTTCCCGCCGCAGTGAAAAAAAGGAAAACCCAAAAATTCATTCGCGACATCCCGGCAGGAATGGAAATCAGGCTGCGCACCAAAGGAATCATCCGGCCAACAAAAACAGCCCAGTAGCCGTATTTTTTAAACCACGCGTCCGCTCGCTGGATGTCTGCCGGCCTGACGCGCAGCACATGACCCCATCGCGCCACCAGCCGTTCCAGCCTGTCCGCGTCCAGCAAGCGGCCGATTCCGTACAGAATGACCGCGCCCACAAGCGAGCCGGCAGTGGCCGCAGCCACGACACCCGGCACCGTCAGACCGGTGTATGTGGTCATGAAGCCGCCGAAAGTCAAGATCACCTCGGAAGGGATTGGCGGAAACACGTTTTCCAGCGCAATGAGCAAAAAGACGCCAAGATAGCCGAACCGTTCCAAAAATGCGAGAATCCAGTGTTCCATTTTACACCTGCGGCTTTCGTCAATGGTTTCGTCAGCAATCATACTTCATATATAGACAAGCAACGCCACAAAAAGAACCACAAATGACACAAGTGCCGGAAAACCAAAAAGGCAACCAGCATCCGCTTGTTACGGTCTGGTTGCCCGTTGACGCCTCCTCTTTGTTGAAGCAAGATCATCGCAACATGACAACGGCTGCATCGTTCTCTTCGGAAATAATAAATGGAGGCGGCACCCGGATTCGAACCGGGGATGAGGGTTTTGCAGACCCGTGCCTTACCACTTGGCTATGCCGCCACGCTCTCATACGCAGATCTTTATACAATGATCAAAATGGAGCGGAAGACGGGATTCGAACCCGCGACCCTCGCCTTGGCAAGGCGATGCTCTACCCCTGAGCCACTTCCGCTTGATTGAAACATGGTCTTGTTTATATGGAATCTGCTGATAAATGAGCCGTTTTGATGGCTGGGGAGGTAGGGTTCGAACCTACGCATCACGGAGTCAAAGTCCGTTGCCTTACCACTTGGCTACTCCCCAATGGGGCGATCGATGGGACTCGAACCCACGAATGCCGGAGCCACAATCCGGTGCGTTAACCACTTCGCCACGATCGCCACGTATCAAAATATCAATTTGGCAGGGGCGGCAGGAATCGAACCCACACTGGCGGTTTTGGAGACCGCTGTTCTACCGTTAAACTACGCCCCTAACATGGTGGTTCGGGACGGAATCGAACCGCCGACACGAGGATTTTCAGTCCTCTGCTCTACCAACTGAGCTACCGAACCACGAAAAAAATGGCGGAGCTGACGGGACTCGAACCCGCGACCTCCTGCGTGACAGGCAGGCGTGAACTCCAACTTCACCACAGCTCCACATTGGTTGCGGGGGTAGGACTTGAACCTACGACCTTCGGGTTATGAGCCCGACGAGCTACCAACTGCTCCACCCCGCGACGGTTTTTTTGATGGTGGACGGTACTGGGATCGAACCAGTGGCCTCTCGCGTGTGAGGCGAGCGCTCTCCCGCTGAGCTAACCGTCCAGATGGTGACCCGTAGGGGATTCGAACCCCTGTTACCACCGTGAAAGGGTGGTGTCTTAACCACTTGACCAACGGGCCACATGACCTTTTTAATGGCGGAGAGAGTGGGATTCGAACCCACGAGACGCTTTTGGGCGTCTACACGATTTCCAATCGTGCTCCTTCGACCAGCTCGGACATCTCTCCAAGATGGCTCCTCCGACAGGACTCGAACCTGTAACCTACCGGTTAACAGCCGGGCGCTCTACCATTGAGCTACGGAGGAACAAGCACGTTTTAAATTATAACACCCGAGGAACGGGTTTGCAACATTTTCTTCTCCCTGGCAGAACGATTGCCACTCTGATTTCCAGGGGCAATTGGTATCTTAGCACAGGTTTGCGGAAAGATCAACACCCGATGTATTGCGATTGCAATTGAAAGAAATTCGGATGATGAAGCACGGAGATTGTGCTATACTGTTGGCGAAATGGAGGTATTCTGATGCTGTTTACAGGAAAGCTGAACAAGTTTCGTACGATCGCGATGCTCCTGATCTTCATCGGAGTTATCTTGATGTATATCGGCCTGTTGTGGCGGCCTGGTCTTTTCGTGTTCCTGACCTTGGGAATTCTCATGCTGGCGTTCAGCACCATCATCTATATTTTCGCCGGCACGCTCTCCAATGGCGCACCGAAAGTGGTTTGCCCGCGTTGCAATCGGATCACCAAAGTGATCGGCAAAACCGATGAGTGTCTCTTCTGTGGCGTAACACTCACCTTTGATCCGAAATACGCTCCGGAACAACAAAATGCCCCGAAACAGCCGGAGCATACGCCGCCATCTTCCTGAGCAGGATTTTGCGCGTCTTTTGCACGTCATTTTATACGTTTTATACGCCGCGACGTCGCGCGCATTGATACGCTCGTAACTGGTCATTTAGTCATTCATACGACTTTTCATTTCGCCTTTTTATTCCGCCGCTTTCTTGCGCTCACAGTCTTGGCATGTCCCGTACATTTCCAAGCGGTGATGGTCGATCGTAAACCCGGTGTGGCGGGAGGCCACCTGCTCCAGCTCCGCCAGCGAGGGATATTCAAAATCGACAATTTTTCCGCACGACTTGCAAATCACATGATAGTGCGGGTGTTCAATATTTGCGTCATACCGGCTGGAGGCATCGCCGAAGGTCAGCTCGGAGACGATCCCGATATCTTTAAACACACGCAAATTGTTGTATACCGTAGCGACGCTCATATTTGGAAACCGGTCTGACAGCGCCTTGTAGATTTCGTCCGCCGTCGGATGCTTCATCGACCGGATCAAGAATTCCAGAATCGCCTGGCGTTGCGGAGTGATCCGAACGCCAGTCGCTTTTAACTTGTCAAACGCTGTATTGATCCGCTGCTGTACACGGTTCATCGTTCCTCCGTGACAGCCACTTTGCTCGGGCAACACGCTGCAACCCTCCGTTTATTCCCCAAACGATTTTAGAATCATTATAAATAGTTTATGTGATCTGTCGAAACCTTGTCAATAAAGCGGGAGCCACCTTTTATTTCCGCTGTTGTCCATAGCGGCAAACCTCAAGCAACGGACAACGGTGACATTGAGGGTTTCGGGCGTGGCAGATCCGCCGCCCGTGCCAAATCAGCCAATGATGCGCCTGCGACCACTTCGTTTTGGGAATGCGGCGCATCAGTTGCTCTTCCGTTTCCCGGACATCATCGCTGTCAGCCAGGCCCAGCCGATTGGCCACCCGAAACACATGGGTATCGACGGCAATCGCGGGAACGCCAAATGCGTTGCTCAATACCACATTGGCCGTTTTTCTTCCCACACCCGGCAGCGATTCGAGCGCTTCCCTGTCGGAAGGAACCTGTCCGTTATATTCTTCCACGAGAATGCGGCAGGTTTTCAGGATATTTTTGCTCTTGTTCCGATACAGTCCGATCCCGCGAATTTCCGCCGCCAGTTCTTCTTGCGACAGGGTGAGGAAACTTTCCGGAGTCGGGTATTTCTGAAACAGTTCGGCCGTCACCTCGTTGACCCGCTGATCGGTGGATTGCGCCGACAAGATGGTCGCGATAAGCAATTCAAATGGGTTTCTGTAATTCAACTCACAGTGGGCATCCGGATACGTCTGTTCCAGGATGTTTAATATTTTTTTCGTGCGAACGGACCGATCCATCTGTTTTTATTGCTCCTTTTCACGCTGCCCGTTTTCCGTTTCGGGACAATCCCAGTCTTATCTTGCCACAGCACCGCCTTTTTGACAAAATTGGAAGACGCAGATGTAAATCTAGTTCATTCATCCTACAGCACCATGCATACGGAGATGAGAAAACATGAAGCCAGCTTATTTTCCAAGACCCAATTCCGAAAAGCTTTTCCGGGAGGCGGAGCGCTATATCGTGGGCGGCGTCAACAGCCCTTCCCGTTCCTTTAAGGCCGTAGGCGGCGGCACCCCTGTCGTGATGGAAAGAGCCAAGGGAGCCTATTTCTGGGATGTGGACGGCAACCGGTACATCGATTACCTGGCGGCCTTCGGACCAATTATCGCCGGGCACGCGCATCCGCACATCACACAGGCCATCCTGAAGGCGGCGGAAAATGGCGTCCTCTATGGCACACCGACACCGCTTGAGATCCAATTTGCCAAGATGCTGCAGGAGGCCATTCCCTCACTGGAAAGGATCCGCTTCGTCAACTCGGGAACCGAGGCGGTGATGACCACCATCCGGGTGGCCCGCGCCTACACGGGAAGAACAAAAATTGTCAAGTTCGCCGGATGCTATCACGGCCATTCCGATCTGGTCCTCGTGGCCGCCGGATCCGGACCATCCTCCCTCGGCATGCCTGACAGCGCCGGAATTCCGCAAGGGATTGTCGAAACAGTGATCACCGTTCCCTACAACAATCTGGACGCCTTGGCGGAAGCGCTCGACACCTGGGGAGAGGATGTGGCGGCGGTACTGGTCGAACCCATCGTCGGCAATTTTGGCATCGTCCCGCCGGCGGAAGGTTTTTTGGAAGGCGTAAACCGGCTGGCTCACCAGGCCGGCGCGCTGGTCATCTACGATGAAGTGATCACGGCCTTCCGCTTTCACTACGGTGGCGCCCAGAATCTGTTGGGCGTAGAACCGGACATGACCGCAATGGGAAAAATCATCGGCGGCGGCCTGCCGATTGGCGCCTATGGCGGCAGGCAGTCGATCATGGAACAGGTGGCACCGCTTGGCCCCGCCTACCAGGCCGGGACGATGGCCGGCAATCCCGCTTCGCTGGCAGCCGGCATGGCTTGCCTGGAGTTGCTGCAAGATCCGACCGTCTATCAAACCATGGATCGGCTCGGCCGGCGATTGGAAAAGGGAATCCTGGAAGCGGCCCAACGGCACGGCATCGCCGTCACGGTCAACCGGGTGGTCGGCGCGCTGACCCTGTTCTTCGGCAGTCATCCGGTGCGAAATTACGACGACGCGCAGCGAACCGACGGCGAACAGTATGCCCGCTTTTTCCATCTGATGCTCGAACGGGGCGTTTATTTGCCGCCTTCCAAGTTTGAAGCCTGGTTTCTCACATTGGCCCATACCGACCAGGACATCGACGATACACTGCAAGCGGTGGATGAGGCCTTTGCGGAACTTGCCCGTCATAACCCGTAACCGTTTGCGCTGCCCGAAAGGCCTGGACAACCGGAGGAGGAAACGCGATGCGTTTTGGCGCAAGGATCTTCAAAACAGGGCTGACGGTGATCCTGGCCCTGTACGCCAGCATCTGGCTGAATCTGGAACCCCCTGTCCTGGCAGCGATCGCGGCTGCCTTGTCCATTCAGCCATCTGTTTATCGTTCCTGGAAAAACGGCCTGGAACAGGTACAATCCAACATCATAGGAGCGATCATCGCCACACTGTTTACCTTGTTCCTGGGAAATGGACCGCTCATCATCGCCATGGTGGTGATGCTGGTCATCGGCATTAACCTGCAATTGAAGTATGAAAAAAGCACCCAGCTGGCCGTGGTCACCGTTCTGGCGATGATGACTGTCCCGAAAGAGGAGTTCCTGCAGTATGGATTGGATCGTTTTTTCCTGATTCTGATCGGAGTCCTGTCTTCCCTGGCCATCAATATCATCTTTTTCCGGCCGCAATACGAAAAAAGGCTGTTCGCCCAGCATAAACAATTGATGGAACAGATCGCCCTTTCCCTGCGCTTTCTTCTCGATCCGGCCCGCGACGCCAAGGAAAGCCGCAAAGATATCCAGGAAATGAAAAAACTGCAGGAAAACACACAAAACCTCTACCTCCTGCTGCAGGAGGAAAAAACCTATTTTCAGAAAACCCGTTTCTCGCAATGGCGCAAACTGGTCGTATACCGGGAAATGCTCAAATTGGCCGACGAAGCGCTGCGATTCCTCGAGAAGGCAGAACATCACCGCACGGCACTGGAGCACCTCCCGCCTGATTTGCAGGAGGCACTGCTCAACTGGCTGGAGCGGATGGCCAGCGAACAGGAGAGAATTTACCTGCTCTTTGAAAAAAAGCTCAGGGAGGCACGCCTTGACGGCGAGGAACATGAGCTGCAGCCCCTGCCGCTGGCCCCCTTTTTAGGCCATCCCGAGGTATTGCCGGTGCTCCTGTTTGCCGAGGAATATCTCGCTCAGCTCAGGCATGTCGGCCTGATGGTTCAACAACTGCAGACAAGTCAGGAGCCCCATCCGGAACAGAGCGAACCAGCAAAACCAGCGTCAAAGCAAGAGTGACATGCCGCCGTCCACCACAATGGTCTGGCCGCGGATCATCCAGGCATCCTCCGAACAGAGAAAGGCGACCACTTTGGCCACATCATCCGGTTCCACCAGCCTTCCCGCCGGGGTCCGACGTTGCGAATCTTCCAATAACTCCTCCCGATTGGGGAAATGCTTCAATGCGTCGGTATCCACTGTACCGGCGGAAACGGCATTGACGGCAATGTTTTTTTCGGCCAGCTCAACCGCCAGGTATCGCGTCAACGCCTCCAAAGCCGCCTTGGAGGCACCTACGGCCGTATAATTGGGCAACGCCCGCGTGCTGCCGAGGCTGGAAATGCTGACAATCTTCCCGCCCCCGCGCCGTTCCATCAGCCGGGCCGCCTGCTGCGCGCCAAACAGCAGCGCTTTGCTGTTGATGTTCAATGTCCAGTCCCAGTGGCTCTCTTCAAGCTCCACCAGCGGACGCAAAACTCCCGAGGCAGCGTTGTTGATATAAATATCCAGGCCGCCTGAGGCGGCTTCCACTTCCGCAAACATCTCCCGCAATTTGGCCATATCCCCCACATTGGCCTTGATGAGGTGGGTTTTCACGCCGAATTCCCTGCTGATCTCCTCTGCCGTCTCTTCCGCCGGCTTGCGGTTACGGAAAAAGTTAATGTAAATCTCACACCCTTCGGCAGCCAGGCGCCTCGCGATCGCCCGGCCAATGCCACGGCCGCCGCCCGTGATCAGGGCGACCTTCCCTTCAAAACGCCGAGCATTTGACCTCTCCATTCCCTGTCATCCGCCCCTTTCCCGCTATATTTTATGATTTCCGTGGCTGAGTACGCTGGATAGTTCGAACCACTTTCCCGTATGGAACAGGAAAAGCATGCCGCGACAATTCTTCCACACTCACCCACCGTTCGTCTTGACACTGCCATTCTGCCAACGGGGTGACAGCCAGTTCAAAAACAGCTCCATCCCATTTGATGTGGCTGAAAACATGCCGGACGGGCATCAAATAGCGCGGCTTTTCAAATCGAAACGGATAAATGGCTTCCAGGCGGCCGATGAGCCAGAAAACCTTTTCATCCCGCGACATGTTCCGCCACCTGTCAAACGAAGCCTCCCAGACCACATTGGGAAACTCCCAGAGACCGGCCAGCAAGCCTTCGTGCGGCCGCCTCCGGATCAAGACCTTGCCGTCCCACCATAGGACAGCGGCTGCCAATCCCACGGGCCGGGGTGGTTTTTTTTGCGCCTTGACCGGTAATGTTTCCTGGTTTCCATCCCGATACGCCTGGCATAATGCCTGAAGCGGACAATCTTCGCAGGCCGGAGAGCGCGGCAGGCATACAAGCGCCCCCAGTTCCATTAGTCCCTGATTAAAGTGTGAACTGGCGTCAGGCGGAATAAGCCGCTGAACCAGTTCCTCGATCCGCTTTCTGGTAGAAGCTTTGGCAATATCCTCCTGAATTGAAAAAAGACGCGAGATCACCCGCATCACATTTCCGTCTACCGCCGGGACCGGTTTCCCGTAAGCAATGCTCAAAATGGCCCCTGCCGTATAGGGACCAATGCCTTTAATTGACAACATTTCCTCTATTGTATCAGGCACCTGGCCTCCATAGCGCTCGCAAACCTCTCGCACCCCTTGCAAGAGATTGCGCGCCCGGGAATAATACCCCAGTCCTTCCCATGCCTTCAGCACCTCGGCCTCATCCGCCCTCGCCAGATCCTCCAAGGTCGGAAAAAGGCGGATAAACCGTTCGTAATAGGGGATCACGGTATCGACACGCGTTTGCTGCAACATGACCTCAGATACCCAAATGCGGTACGGATCCCTTTCCCTCCGCCAGGGCAGATTGCGGTGCCTTCGGCGAAACCAGGCCAGCAGTTCCGCTTGCAATTGCTCAACGTATTCTGGCTGTAACTGGATGCTGATCATTTCGCTTTATCCGTTCCCGACCTCCTTTGGTCACCACGAAACATGCGCCTCTTCCAGCCCCTTGGCGCCTATCCCGAGGATAGCCATCGTCTTTGCCTGTGTCAAGGGAGCAAAAAAGAGGGTGTCCCTCAGTCGTTTTGATCTGCTTCTGGGACACCCTCTTTTCCTGTCATGCCAAGTTCACGCCATGTTTTGTCACTTGAGGATATAGACGGTTACCGTCCGCATCCCCCACGCGTAGGCCTCGCGTGATGTTTCATAAAACAGATCGATGCGGTTGCCTACAATGGCGCCTCCCGTATCCTGCGCCACACCCACACCATATCCGGGAATGTAGAGCCGTGTCCCGTAAGGGATGACTCTGGGATCGACCGCCACGGTTCCCCGTTTCGGATACACGCCCGTGGCCGTTCGACTGCCGGTATGGGTATAAGCCGTTGCCACCACCCGAATTGACTTTTTATAAGGCATCCCGGCAATGGTCTGGGTGCGTTTGTCAGCACGGGAAGCCGTCCGCTCCCCCGAACCGCCACGGGAAGCCACGAGCCGGTAGCGCTCCGGCCGAGGCATTTCCCTGGTGCCGATACGAACCACCTTATGTTGCGGTTTGACCTCTTCCACAACCTGCCGCTCTGTACGGATCTTTTTGCCGTTTTTATAAGTATGGATCAAGCGAATCGTCCGGTAGCCGTTTCTCCCTTGCTGCGACACCTGTTCCTTTCCCTTTGCGAGGCGGTTGTCCTTCTCATAGGTCGTCTGGTAGGGGATAACTTCTTGCCGCTTCTCCTGTTTCTTTTCTACTCGGTCGATGATGATGTGCATTTCGTCCGCAATCGGAGCATTCAGGTCCACATTGATTTGATCCAGCGGACTTAGCGAAACCCCCAGTTCATTCAAAAAAGCGTGGACGTCCCGCTGAGTGGTTCGATACTCCCGCTGCTGCCCTGCTTCGGTCAACGTCACTTGATAGATACGCTGGAATTGCACCTGCGTATCCCGATTGATGACCGCCTCCCACGGAAGGTTGCTCCGGTACTGCTCCGCTACCCGCTCCGGGTCATACCCGGCTTTCTTCAGCAGCGAACGCAGCGTCTCACCATGAGACCTCACCGTAAGTGGCTGTTCCCGGTCACTGAAGAGGAGCCTGACCTCCTTCTGTGTCCCGAGAAAGGTCAGCGTCCCGGCAAAGAGCCCGGCCACCACCAGAACAGCCATGGCGGCACCAATCCAAGTTGCTCGTTTCCTCATGCAACACCTCCGCTTGCGGGTTGGTGACCTTCAGATTATAACAGAGGAATATGAAATTGTCCAGTTTTATAGCAGCTATTGTATAAAATTGTATATAATTTTCTTCTTTCATAAACGCAAGATGCGGTCAGGAAGTTTGTTTTTCTGCCAGCTCCTCCAACTGATCCAGCAGGCGGCCAAATGTCCGCATCGCTTCCCTCACCGGTTCCGGCTTGGTCATATCCACTCCCGCCCTTTTCAACAGGTTGATCGGCGTATCGGAACCCCCTCCCTTGAGAAACTCCAGGTAACGGGCCACAGCAGGCGCCCCTTCTGTGAGAATTTTGTTGGCAAGGGCTTGTGCGGCAGAAAAGCCGGTGGCATATTTGTAGACGTAAAAGTTGGAATAAAAATGCGGGATGCGCGCCCATTCGACGGCAATCTCTTCATCCACCACCATCGCCGGACCGTAATAGGTCTTGTTCAGGTCAAGATAAATCTCACAGAGCAGATCGGCGGTCAATGCCTCGCCTGCTTCCACTTTCTCATGAATGATTTTTTCAAACTCGGCAAACTTCACCTGACGGAAAACCGTCCCGCGGAACTGCTCCAGGTAATGATTGACGAGAACCATTTTTTGTTTTGGATCTTCCGTCCGCTTCATCAGGTAATCCATCAACAACGCCTCATTCAGGGTGGAGGCCACTTCCGCGACAAAGATGGTGTATTGGGAGTAAATATAGGGCTGCTCGCGATCAGAGTAATACGAATGCAGCGCATGCCCCATCTCATGGGCAATCGTGAACACATTGTCCAGATTCTCCTGGTAGTTGAGCAGCACATATGGATGCGTGCCGTAAGCTCCCCATGAATAGGCGCCCCCGCGTTTCCCCCGGTTCTCATACACATCGATCCAGCCGCTTGCAAACGCCTCCTCGAGCAACTGCTGATATTCTTCTCCCAGCGGATGCAGTCCCTCTTTCACCAATTCAAGCGCCTTTTCATACGGGATTTTCATCTCCACATTTTCAACCAGCGGCACATACAGGTCGTACATATGGAGTTCATCCAGCTTTAACAGTTTTTTGCGGAGTTCCATATACCTGTGCAGGAGAGGCAGATGTTCATGAATCGTGTCAATCAAGGAATGATAAACTTCGACCGGCACATGATCGGGATGAAGCGCCGCTTCCAGAGCGGAACCAAAACGGCGCACCCGCGCAAAAAAGATTTCCTGCTTCACGCCGGCGTTCAAACTGGCGGCCAGCGTATGCCGGAACGAACCATACGTCTCATACATGGCGTTGAAAGCATCGCGGCGCACCCGCCGGTCTGGACTTTCCATGAAAGTGAGAAACCGCGCCTTTGTCAGTTCAACCTCTTGCCCCTGTTCATCCCGGATAGTCGGAAACCGAATCTCTGCGTTATTCAAGATGGAATAAATGTTCGTCGGCGCTTGGGCCAGTTCGCCGGCCATGGCAATGATCTCTTCTTCTTCGGGTGTGCGACGGTGCGGCTTTTCCCGCAGAATTTCCTGCAAAAAAAAGTCATACAGACGCAGGTCGGGCCGTTCCTGGAAAAACTGTTCCAACCTCTGCTCATCCAACGACAGGATTTCCGGAACAAAAAACGCCATCGCGCTGTTTGCTTGCACGCTCAAACCCTGTGCCCGGTCAGACATGGCTTGATATTTAGTCACCGTCTGATCCTCGTCGCTGCGCATCCGCGCGTAGACATAGAGCTTTTCCAGCCGCTGGTTGATTTGTTCGTACGCCCTGATCGCTTCGAGCAGCTTGTCAGCCGACGCTGTCACTTGCCCGCGGTACTGGGAAAACTTTTCAACCATCGCCCGGGCCTCCGCAAAATCCTGCTCCCACTGTTCATCAGACGGATAAATGTCTTCCAGTTTCCACTTATAACGCGCGTCAATCTCGTCACGCGACGGCAATGTGTACGTGTTCTGTTCAGCCATCTGGTTTTTCCCTCCTGTGCATTTGATAGGTGTCGAATGCAGGATGTGAACCTTTTTTCATTGTATGTGAAGAAAAGGCGGAATCGTGTACAATAGAAAATCAGGAACTGTGGATCACTATACCTGAAATTCGCTCCCAGGACAAAAATCCAAAAACAACGGAAAGCATCTTCAGAAAGAGGTGCAAAGGCATGACTCCCGATCAGCCGCAACAAATCCCGTTTTCTCCATCTCCGAAACAAACGCCCTACGAGGCCATCGGCGGAGCGGAGCGCCTGCGGAAATTGGTTGAAGCATTTTACAAGCGAGTCAAAGCGGACCCGGACCTCAGTCCGATTTTTCCTGAGGATTTGACGCCGGTGATGGAAAAACAATACAAGTTCCTCACCCAATTTTTGGGCGGCCCTTCCCTGTACACCGATGAATACGGCCCGCCCCGCTTGCGGATGCGCCACCTGCCTTTTCCCATCACGCCGAAACGGGCCAAAGCATGGCTGAATTGCATGGCACAGGCGATGGATGAAGTGGGCTTGGAAGGTCCCGCGCGGGATCTATTCTTCCACCGGCTGGTTCTGACTGCCGAGCACATGATCAATGCCGAGGACGACAATCAGCCCAGACAATAACGCCCAAAGCCGCCTCTTTGGCAAATGTCGCACTGGTAAATATCGCAACTGTCATTTTTTGCGTTGGCTTGTCCAACGCTTTCATGTATCATGTATAGTGATGCGTTTTCATAGCACAGATCGCTTTGGCAAAGCAAAGCGTCAAAGCGGGAAATGAGGAGTGAATGAAGTTGGCCTACGCTTTGCAAGGAGCGGTGGAATCCGGCCTCATCTTTGCCATCATGGCCATCGGCGTTTACCTTACCTTTCGCATCCTGGCCTTTCCGGACTTGACGGTAGACAGCAGCTTTACAACCGGTGGAGCGATCGCATCTGTCCTTATCATCAACGGCACGAATCCTGTTTTGGCATCCCTTGCAGCCCTGGGGGCAGGCATGCTGGCCGGGATGTGCACCGGACTCATTCATACGAAAGGAAAAATCAACAACCTGTTATCCGGAATTATCATGATGATCGCGCTGTATTCCATCAACCTGCGAATCATGGGGCGGCCCAACATCCCCTTGCTGGGTGAGGAAGGCAACCTGGTCACATGGATGAAAAACATGCTGCCCACGCCGTTTTCTTTTATCCTCACGATGGCAGTTGTGGTACTGCTCATCAAGGTTTTTATCGACTGGTTCCTGAAAACGGAAATTGGTCTGGCTTTGCGCGCAACAGGGGATAATCCGCGGATGATTCGCAGTTTGGGCGTGCATACGGATCAGACGATTATCTTGGGATTATCCTTATCCAACGGTCTGGTAGCGCTGTCCGGAGCCTTTTTTGCCCAGTTTCAGGGTTCAAGCGACGCAGCCATGGGAATCGGGATGATCGTCATCGGACTGGCCTCGGTCATCATCGGCGAATCTCTTTTCGGCACCCGTTCCCTGTTTTGGACGACAGCAGCCGTTATCGGCGGCGCGATTGTCTACCGGCTCGTGGTGGCCATGGCACTGCGCATCCCTGGTTTTGAAGCTTCCGATCTGCGGCTGATCACAGCGATCATCGTCATCATCGCCCTGACCGCGCCGTTGTACACCGAACGCTTCAAGAAAAGACGGATTTCAGCGAAAAAAACGGCCGCGTCTAAAGCCTCCGGCTTGGCCACAGCAGATTCTCATCATCTCAACAAGGAGGAGGGAGCCTGATGCTGCGGCTGGAAGGAATCACAAAAGTCTTCAATCCGGGCTCCCAAGACGAAAAACGGGCCTTGAACAATGTCTCGTTGCATTTAAAACCGGGTGATTTCGCCACCATTATCGGAAGCAACGGGGCAGGAAAATCCACCCTGATGAACATTATCTCCGGGGTGCTTCCGTCCGATCAAGGAAAAATATGGATAGACGGAGAACGCGTCGACGGTTTGCCGGAATACAAGCGGGCAGCCATGATTGGCCGCGTCTTTCAGGATCCGATGGCCGGCACCTCGCCCAACATGAGCATTGAGGAAAACCTGTCGATGGCATATATCCGCGGCAAAAGGCGGGGGTTGCGCAGAGGCGTTACGCGTCAGCAACGCCAGTATTTCCGTGAAATGCTCGCATCCTTGGGAATCGGCCTGGAAAACCGCCTTACTGCCAAAGTGGGGCTTTTATCCGGCGGCGAAAGACAGGCCCTGAGCCTGCTGATGGCCACCATGAACCAGCCGAAAATCCTTTTGCTGGATGAACATACGGCCGCCCTTGATCCAAACCGCGCACAGCTGGTCACCCAACTGACTGAGAAAGTTGTCAGGGAAAACCGGCTCACCACGCTGATGGTGACCCACAACATGGAACAGGCCATCCTGCTTGGGAACCGTTTGATCATGATGGACAAGGGAGAAATCATCCTGGATATTTCCGGTGAGGAAAAACAACAATTGACCGTGTCAAAACTGCTGGATCACTTCAGACGCATCAAAGGAAAAGAACTGGCTGACGAACGGATGGTATTAAGCTGAGGCGCGACAAAAAGGACCAATGGAACAAAAAGCAACGCCGGTGGATAAACGCATCGTACCGGCGTTCTTTTATGTTTTCGTTTTTTTATGCTTTATAGAGATTTTGTTTTTCTAAATAAACAATTAGTCGACTTTTGGCTCTTGTTAAAAATTTTTTCTCTTGCTTGCAGGATTTTTGTTGTACGTGTCGAAGTGGTTTAGTATTAACAGAGATATTGGCATTAGAGGAATCTTTTCTTGCTCTGCGTGTCAGAAATGCGTGACAGAAACATGAGGGGCGTACAGAAGTGATCCATCGTTTGTCATATGCTTTTGCCAACTGGATTGGAAAACATACATCGGAATCTCAGCCGGTACCCGTGATGGCGTATGGCATTGAGATCCTCCTGAACACGTTCATCCAGCTGGGAGCAATCCTGATACTCGCATATTGGCTTGGGCTTTTCGGGTCGGCCCTCGTCGTTCTGATGGCTTTCAGCCTGCTCAGAATCGTCTCCGGCGGAAAGCACCTGAGCACCTTTTTGCGCTGCACCGTCGCGGATGTCATCCTCATCAACTTTCTCGCATGGACGGCTGTACAGGTGGCATCTGCCCACTGGAGCATTCACGGACCGCTGCTCTTCCTCTTGATGGCGGGCACCTGGTTTTCGGTTCACCGGTACGCACCCGTGATAAACCCCAAACGGCCTCGCTCACGCCTGCAAGTGCACGGCCGCAAATACAGCAAAACCGTTGTGCTGGCCGCCACCATCCTGGCAGCGATTTTCTATCCCTTTTCAGCCGCCCTGTCTGCCGCCATCGTTCTGGGGATGGCCACACAGGGGGCTAGCATCACGCCTGTCGGATGCAAAGCTGTCGATCGCCTCGATCGCCGGCTTTCATCAATATCATCAAAAATTTTCATTTTCAATTGAAGGAGGGTTCCATGATGAAGCGGCTCTTGGATAGTTGCGCGCAGTTCCTGGCTACAGCATTTGCTTCGATTGCCTTCGCAGGGGTTAAGCATAACAGCAGCGTTTGGCTTTATGAGCCCGAGATCCCGGAAGAACTGATGAAGTAGAAGGTCACGTACAACTCGAGGTGTCCTGATGCAGATACTCATCCAGTATCTTTTGATATCACTGCCTGAGGCCCTGATTTTCCTGTTCTTTTCTTTAGCCCTGATGGGCATCGACTGGAAACCCGTCTGGAAACAGGGCCTTCTTTCTTCAATCGTATATTCGCTGGTCACGATTTTCACATACACTGTGATACATAATCATGATTTAATAAGGATAACTGTCAACTTTGTCCTTTTTTTTGGTTTACTCAAACTGTTTTTCTCGTTTTCCTGGGCCTTTTGCGTAATAATCACATTTATAAGGATGATCAGCCAAATCCTGTTTGAATCCATTGCTCTCTTTTTTTTCTTACAAGTTCTACAGATAGATGCAGAGCAATTAACCACTTTCCCAAATTCTTTTCTTACCGCTTGGTCCTATTACCTTTCGGTCATATTACTGACGGTATATATGAACAAAAAACGTATTACTTTGGCCAACATCATTAAACTGTATCAACGCTTCAATCTTACCGTATTGTTATGGGTCTGGTTGGCGGTACTTTTGATAATCACCATCAACAGCATTGTCGTGTTTTACACCATGACCTATCCCACTCAAGAATTCAAAAACTTTTCAACAACAATAGTGTTTGGTCTTCCATTGCTCTCCGCCGTCTTGGCTTCGTACATGGTGTTTCGGATTGCTAAAAACATCGAGAACCTGACCATGCGGCAAACGGAGGAGGTGTACCTGGAGCATATCGACGAACTGATCACGCATTTTCGCTCCCAACGGCACGATTTCTTGAACCATTTGCAGGTGATTTACGGTTTGGCCAAGCTGGGAAATACGGAAGGCGTGATCCGTTATTTGGAGGATCTCAACCTGGAGGCGGACGAAACCCTCTCCCTGCTCCAGTTGAAACACCCGCCAATGGCTGCGCTGTTGCAGGCAAAGGCGGCTACCGCCATTGTCAAACATATCCAGTTCAAGGTGAAGGTCAATGTCAGCTTGGAAGAATTGACCATCCGCCCGTTCGAACTGGTCAAAGTGATCGGCAACATCATCGACAACGCGTTTGATGAAGAGATCAAGGTGCCAGAGCCCAAGCGCTATGTCGATGTGACAGTGGAACAGCATGACCCTTCATACATAGCCATTCAAGTGTTCAACCGCAACTCCTATATCGCGCCGGAAGAAAGGGAATTGATTTTCCGTCAGGGATACACAAGCAAACAGGAGAATCATTCGGGTACCGGCCTGGCCGTTTCCCGGCAGATTATACGGAAGTACGGTGGAAATATTTCCATAACCAGCGAGCCTGACCGCGGGACCTGTTTTACGGTGACCCTGCCGACCACCTCTCAACAGACTCTTCCATACTATCGAAATCCCGTGAAGAAAGAAATGAGTGCCAAACAAGATCTGCGCAATTAAAATCGCCCGCCACCTATTTGTTGATAAGGTGACGGGCGAAATCGATCCAAGTCACACAAAAACCGGTTCCTTGAACTGTTCCAGCTTCTCCAGCGACGTTTTTTCCACATCGGCATGGAGGCTGTTGCCATGGGCATCCATCGTGACAATGGCCGCAAAGCCTTCCACTTCAAATTCCCACATCGCCTCAGGCACTCCGAACTCTTCGAGAAAATGAACGCCATTGACTTTCTTCACGCAACGGGCGTAATACTGCGCGGCTCCCCCAATCGCGTTCAGATAGACGGCGCCGTATTCTTTCAACGCCGCCAGCGTTTTCGGGCCCATGCCTCCCTTGCCGATGACGGCGCGAATCCCGAATTTCCGGATAATCTCTCCCTGATAGGGTTCCTCCCGGATACTGGTGGTCGGTCCGGCCGCCTTGACTTCCCACTCGCCAGTTTCCTTGTTTTTCAACATCACCGGGCCGCAATGGTACAGCACACCGCCATTGAGGTCTACCGGGGCGTCGTGATCCATCAGGTACTTGTGCAGGGCATCCCGTCCGGTGTACATCGGACCGTTGATGATCACGATGTCCCCCACCTTCAGCTGGCGGATCTGTTCTTCACTGATCGGTGCCCGCAGGACGATTTCGCGTCTTTCTCCGCTTGACACAGCGCTTTTCGCAGGCTCTTTCACTTCGGGAGCGGCGGTTGTTTCCTTGTACAACCAGTCGCGAATCTCTCCCGTTACGGGATCGAGGATGACGCCCTGCCTGCGGAAAGCCCAGCAGTTGTATGCCACGGAGACAAAGAAGCTGGCCGGTATGCGGTTAATGGCCCCGATCTTGCAGCCCAGAAGCGTCACTTCCCCGCCAAACCCCATGGTCCCGATGGACAATTTGTTGGCCGCCTCCATGATGTACTTCTCCAGCTCCGCCAGCTCCGGAACCGGGTTGACATCATCCACCGGACGGAAGAGCTGCTGCTTGGCCAAAGCATAACCGCTCGTCCGGTCGCCGCCAATGCCGACGCCAATAAAGCCGGCGCTGCAACCCTGCCCCTGAGCCTGGTAGACGGCATGCAAAATGCACTTGCGAACACCGTCCAGATCACGGCCGGCCCTGCCGAGGCCCTCCAGATCGGTTGGCAGACTATACTGAATGTTCTTGTTCTCGCAACCCCCGCCTTTGAGGATCAGGCGTACTTCAATCTCGTCTTTCTCCCACTGTTCAAAGTGAATCACAGGCGTTTCGGGCCCCAGGTTGTTGCCGCTGTTCTTGCCGGTCAGCGAATCGACCGAGTTGGGACGCAGGATTCCCTGGGCCGTCGCCTCCGCAACCGCCTCGCGAATTTGCTCCCGCATCACAATCTGGTTGGCGCCGACCGGCACCTTGATTTCAAAAGTGGGCAAGCCCGTATCCTGGCAAATCGGCGACACATTGGCCTCCGCCATTTCCAGGTTTTCCGCGATGGTGGACAAAGCAAGGCCCGCCCTGGTGGCTGCATCTTCCTTGGCTTTGGCCTCCGCGATCGCCTTGCGCACGTCCGGCGGCAATTTGGTGGAGGTTTCCGTGATCAACTTGAGCATGCTCTCTTTGAACCGTTCCATGATCTTTCCCCCTGTCATCAGAAACTGGCTATCCCCTGCAGATGCTAGCTTTCCTAACTACTCATCTGTACATTTAATCTGTACATTGACATGCGTCATCTGCAAGGTGCTTGCACAGGCTCTGCCGCAGCATTAATAAAAGATTCCGTGATCATTTTAGCATAAGAGTTATCATTCTACATCAACCATCCACTTCTCCAATATTATTTTCCGGCATGCTCATCCATGCTTTTTGGCGGCTGAAATGATTCGCCAAAAGCCAAGACGGCCAAGCAAGTGAGCGGTGGTAGCCACGCCGCCCATCATGGCGCCGACGATTCCCGGAGAAACGACATCCGCACCCGTCAAATACAGATTTTTCACCGGGGTGGATACCCGCAATTGAGACAGGCGGTAACGCTCTGGGACGGCAGGCAAACCGTAAATGGAACCTAAAGGGTGGCCGGTAAAGGTTTCTACCGTGAGCGGCGTTGCCACTTCGCAATAATCTACCAGCGCTTTAAACCTTGGGTAATATGTGTCTACAAGGTTTAAAAGCGCTTCAGCGATTCGATGTTTCAACGCTTCATAATCCCGCCCGCGTCTCCGCCACGGATAAGACTGCCATGCTTCAACCGTTTCATACGGCAGTGGAGCGACGATTTCCGCCGTGTGCGACCTTGCGTTTGGATCCCTTTTTGGATCCCTTAATGAAGGAAAAGAGAGAAAACAGCAAAGAGCTCTCCCTTCCAGCATGCCGTTCTGGTTTTTAAAAATCGCGTCGTGGTCATCATCGGCAAAAATCCAGTGATTCGCACCCGAAAAGCCGAGAATGGACGGATTGGCTTTAAAGCCCAAATAAACCGACACCGCGCTATAGCCTTTTTTGGCCATCCTTTCAAGCTCAGAGCGAAATGGAACCGCGGCTTCTCCCGGCAAAAGCCGGCAAAATGTGGTGTATGCGCCCGCATCCGAAACGATCACAGGGGCATAAAATGCCACTTCCCTGTTTTGCGCTCCTTTCTTTGCCGTTGCCTTCACACCGACCGCTTTGCCTTCCCGCGTGAGTATCTCGGTGACGGTATGATTCAAAAGACACCTTCCTCCATAGGCTTCAATGACAGAAGCGACGCTCTCGGCAATCGTTCCCGCACCACCTGCTGGATAATAACCGCCCTTGAGGTAATGGGACACAATGACCGCGTGAATGAGAAACGCAGATTCGGAGGGAGGCAGGCCATAGTCACCCCACTGCGATGCCAGCACCGCTTTTAATCGTGGATTTCGAAAATGCTTGCTGAGATATTCGCCCGTGGTACAGAGGGCCAGTTGTTCTTTGCCGCGGCTGAAAAAGCGCAGGAGGGAAGCGGAAAAAGCCGGCGTAGATTGCGCAAATACATAGGTGTTAAACCACTTTCTGGCATCGTGAATATCGGCAAAATACCGTCTGATGGCCGCCTCCTCGTCAGGGAAACGGTTGATTAACGCTTCTAGATAGTCGTTTTCGTTGTCAGGGACTTCAAATGTGAAATCGGGATAAACAAATTTTTCAAATGGCGAGGGCATTTTATGCCATTTGACGCGATTTTGCGTGATCAGGTCAAATACCTCCCTGGCCAGCTCCCCTGAGGCCATCTCACCCACATAATGCAATCCGACATCCCATGAACGGTTTCCCGGGCGCGCAAAACTGTGCGTAAAACCGCCAAGTTTGAAGTGGCGCTCCAGAACAAGCACACGCTTGTGCGCAAGCTGCGCCATCAAGCTGGCAACGGTCAGTCCGCCCATGCCGGAACCAATCACGATCAGGTCATAATGACTGGCCATCTTCGTTTCGCTCCTTTCACCGGGCATTGCCGCCCTTTCCCCGCCGGTCCGGTTGCAGCATGTTTGCCATCAATGCGGCAAAATTGTTTCTGCCAAATGCAAAACGATCAGCAGATACGGCACTGCGCATGCCATGGCACAGCCTTTTTCGCGAATCACCGCTTCCGTCGCATCCAACAGCAGCCGCTTGGTCCGTTCTCGCCGCAGTTCCCATCTCATTGTCTGCCGCGTTCCCCACCTTTCATTGCTTCAAAAACGCTGATTGCGTCGACATGGTTGCTCTCCTTTCATTATATAAACCGACCGACGGTTTGTAAACGAGATAAAGAAAAAGGGCCAATCTCCCGATTGGCCCATGCGGCATTGGAACAGCGCATTCGGAGCATCATGGTGTTGGCGCCTCTTGCCCAGCGTTCTCCCCAACCCTCATTTTTTTCATGCCTTTGTATCCCGTGACAGACAGCAACGTCAGCACTTGCACGGCAAGCAGCACACAAACCGTCATTCTCATATCCGTAACATCCAGGCGCGGCTTTTACACCAGGCCATCGCCGCCAATGTCGGTCCCAGCGCAAAACCGAGCGTCCGGAACATGTTCATCATCGCGCTGTGGATCCCCATGTAAGAAGCGGGAACAGTGGGGATAAGCGCAAGAAGACGGTTGTCCCTCGCATTCCGCTCATGTTTCAAGCGCATTTGGATAACCACCTTTCTGATACCCACCTTTCTTTGGAACAAATTAGTTAGAATTCTAATCATATGACGAAAAAATAACGTTGGCGCCATGTGCTCAAGGTTCAGCGCCCGTTTCTCGAATCAACTTTTCCAGCAATTTGCGCAGGAGAAGTTTTTCTTCCTCCGTAAAGCCTCGAAGCACTTTTTGATCGACAAGCCGCCCGAAATGCATCGTTGATTCGGCCAGGGCTTTGCCGCTCTCTGTAAGATAAATGAGTTTAGAGCGGGCATCCTTGGGATTTGCTTTTCTGGTCACCCAGCCTTTTCTTTCCATCCCGTTGATCAGGCTGGTGACGCTAGGCCGTTCAATGTGCAGGATCGTTTCCAAATCGGCATTCGTCAGTCCGGGAAAATGGTACAATATGCCGAGCGTGCTCCATTGGGTATGGGTAAGGCCCAATGGACGAAGCATGGCCTCCACCTCCCGCCTGAGCGAAATGTAGGCAATCTTCACCAAGCGGCCGAGCGGTCCCCGGTTCCATTCCCACTGGTCATGAACAGCCTGATCATGGTTATGTTCCATCAGTCGCCCCTTGATTTAATTAGAATTCTAATCATATCCTTATCATAGATGATCCTTCCGACGCATGTCAAGGCGATACTGCCACATCAAGCTTTCCAACCCGTCATTCGGCCCGCCATTTCCATCTACGGATGGTGATGTGGATGGAAGACAAAAACTCCTCATCCATTTTCTGGACAGGAGGTTCAGTCACATATCGTTTGGCCACTTCCGACTTCCGAACAAGCAGATAAAATAAGTATCGCAAGGATGATCCGCCAAATCAATTCAACCGATGGACAATTTCGTATTGGTTGCCGAAAGGATCCTCAAAATACACGGCGTAATAGGTCGGACTGATCGGAAATAGCCTGGGGCCGTCGATAATTTTCCCGCCGATTTCACTGACAAGTTTCGCAATCCGGTCCACTTCTTCCCGATCTTCTGCCCAAAACCCGATTAAGTTGCCGTTCGGCTGATGATTCGCATCTTCTGTGATGGCAAAATAAGCGACGCTGGGGAGATCCCCTTCCGCGGCAAACACCTTCCATTTTTCGCTGTGAAACGTTCGCGTAAAACCCAAGGCGGACAAAAATTTTTCGTAAAAAGGCATGGCGCTTTCCAAATTGTTCACCCGAAGATCGATGTGGCTGAATTTGTTCATGATTTTTTCCTCCTTCTTTTCTCCGCCTTGCCGTCTACACACTGTCTTTTACCTTTTGCTTGAAAACGGAACCTACCATCTTTTGATCCTCGACTTTTTTATTTTAGGCGTTATTATAATACAAAAATACTGACATCTACAACCTGCGAAAAGGCAAAATTTGTCCCAATCATCTTTAACCTGCGCCCCGTCAACGTTCGGCGGCTAAAGTTTGCGCGTAATGTAGAACTTGTACTTGTCACCCCGGTAATAGGCTGTCCGGAATTCCAGCGGTTGTTCCGTCTGCGAACTGAAAATGGAAGTCACGTAAAAAACCGGCTGCCCGGTTTCAACTTGCAACCGTTCTCCAATAAATGACGAAGCGCCGCAAACTTCAAAGGTCTGTCTGACAATATACGGTTTTTCCAGCGAAGCTTTCTCATACAGGTCATAAGTGGAAAACCCTTCTCCTTCTTCTTCCATCCTTTTTCCCGCTTCCACAATCTGCATGCCGATGTCATAGGGAAACGTGGAATGTTGACACTCCGCACGGCTAAAGCCGCGGGATTCTTGGGAGCACTCCAGTAATCGGGAGTTCTGCCTTACGGCACCAAGCGATCCCCGTGTGTCCCACGGTTCAGTCAGCTCAAGCGGACAGGCCCAATAGGAGCAAACCTTCTCGCAGGATATTCCTTGCGGCATTGACATCTCGATCATGCGTTTCGCCGCACACCGGACATGTCCACTGCCGGACAGACAGGTCCTTCGTCCCGGTGTTTCGGTGTCCGCAGAAAGAGCAAAGCTGGCTGGACGGAAAAACAGGGGACACGATCACCACCTGCCGTCCGTACCACTTTGCTTTGTACGCCAGTTGCCGCCGAAATTCCGACCAACTGGCGTCTGCGATGCTTCCCGCCACCCGGTGGTTCTGCTGCAAGTTCTGTACACGCAAGTCCTCCAGGCAGATCACTTGGTTTTCGCGAATCAGCCTGGTGGACAGCTTGTGCAGGAAATCCAACCGGGCGTTGCGCACCTTCTCGTGGAGCCGGGCCACTTTCAACCGGGCCTTCTCCCGGTTCCTCCCGCCCGGTTTCCGGCGGGAGAGAATGCGCTGCCAGTGTTTCAGTTTCTCTTCAAGCTTCCGGAGGTGTCGGTGGTTGGGAATCCGTTCCCCGGTGTTCAGGACAGCGAAATGGGTCAGTCCCAGATCAACGCCGATGGCGTTCGTCTTTGGCTCCAGAGGTTGAATCTCCGTGTCCACCAACACCGATACGAAGAACTTGCCCGAAGGCGTCAAACGCACTGTCGCCGAGAGAATGCGTCCTTGCACTTCCCTGGATTTGGCAAACTTCACCCATCCCACCTTCGGAAGCCGAATCCGGTTGCTTTCGATTCGGATGGTTGCCTTAGTGTCCTCTCTGCCGTTGCGTTTGGACGTATAGGACTGTTTCAGGTGTTTCTTACACTTGAAGTGTGGATATCCTTTTTTCTCCCGAAAGAATCGCTGGAAGGCATCGTCCAACTCTTCCACCGACCGTTGAAGGGCCGTGGAGTCCACTTCCTTGAGCCAGGGATGTTGTTGTTTCAATACAGATAATTCCCGCATACAGGCGTACTGGTTCAGGGTGGTGCCGTCCCGCTCATAGGTTTCCTTCCGGCGGGCGAGGAAGTGATTGTACACAAACCGGCAGCAACCAATCGTTCGCCGAATTTGCTGTGCTTGTTCTTTTGTCGGATAGAGACGGAAGAAATAGGCTTTGTGCACATCGTTCACCCGCGTTTCTTCTGGGCTTCGCATACCGGCGGATCTTATCACTGGACACATTGCCTGTCGTACTCACAAGGAAAGAAAGTGTACATAGGCTGGAAAGGTGTCTAGATGTCTTAGATGTGGAAATTCACTTCGCAGTCCCCTGGATATGCTCCTCTTGATTGCTGCCATAATACCAGATGACGAATCTGTGGGGAGACACTTGAGAAACAAATGGACATAGTCCGGCATGACTTCAGAGCTTTTTTGAACTTTAACGACTCTACCACCTCAAATATCTTGTCAAATGAAAAACATATTTTTCTCCTAAATAAAATGCTTTACGAAACTCCAAAGGTGTTCCATTTTGATCAGAAAAAATGGAAGTAACTTTCATCAATGCTTCTTGCAGTGAGACCTCCAAAATTCCAGCAATTTCCTTGTCAGCCTGAATCGCTTCAAACGTTTGCTTTACTTGGCTTGGTTTTTGCTCCTCGATGGCATTGTATAAGTCCAAACTGGAAAAAGCCCGTTTTTCTTCAGCATACGTTTTTGCCGCTTCTACCAGTTGGTTACCAATTGCTTCCGGAAAAATCGAATGATAATAGACAACAGGCTTGTCTAAAGAATACCCTTTCAATTTTAAACTGACCAATGGCGATCCAATTTGCGTTTGTAAAATGCTTGCCAGTTGCAAATCGGACCAAACGGAACTAATCTCCACAATTTCCGTTCGCCCGGTCTCGCCTTTGGACTTCAATAAATCTTCAAAGCGGTGAATGGACTCCAACGGTTGTTCAAATCGTCCTTGCGCTGCCGCAACAAAAGTACCCCGTCCTTGAATCCGATACAACAGCCCCTCCTTGATTGCTTCATCCAAAGCCTGTCGCACCGTAATCCGGCTGACGTTAAATTGCTCGCAAAGTTCTCTTTCAGAGGGCAATTTTTCATTGGGTTGATACTCGCCGTTGAGGATCTTCTCACTAATAATTTGCTTTAACTGCTGATAAAGCGGGATCATCCCTTCTCGTTCCAGCATCACTTGTACAACCCACCACTCTCCATTGAGTATCGTCTCTCACACAGACTCCTTCTTCCCAAAAACAAACATTTGAACACTTGTCACTGACTATCCTTTATTTTTATTTTTACACTACCTGCTAATTAGTAATAATGACAAGATGGGGAACAATGTTACCAAAGCCAATACGGCTAGCTCCACAAGCGCAAAGGGTAACGCACCCTTTAACACTTGTGCAATTTTTTCCTTAATTATCCCACTGATGATAAACAAGTTCATACCCAGAGGCGGGGTAATCAAGGCTAATTCCATATTGATCACAAATATAATCCCGAAATGTACCGGATCAATGCCCAATTGCAATGCAATCGGAATGATAATCGGTCCTGTCAATAATATAATTGAAGTAATGTCCAAAAACATTCCCAACACGATAAACAAGAGGTTTACAATCAACAAAAACAACAAAGGATGCATTTGGGCGTTCAGCACCGCTTCTGTAATTTTCTGTGGGATCATTTCGAAGGAAAGCACATAGCCGAACACTGTAGCACCAGCGATGATCATCATGATCATCGCGGAATTGCCGGCGCTTTTAACCAGCACATCCACCGTATCATTGAATGAAAGCCTCTTGTAAACATATTTGGCGATGATGTACGCGTATACGGCTCCAACACCTGCGGCCTCGGTGGGTGTAAAAATGCCGCCATATATCCCCACCGCGATAATAACGGGAAACAACAAAACCCATAACGATTTTCTAGTCGCCGTCATTCGTTCGGAAAAAGATGCTTTAGGAGGCAGAAGAATGTTGTCTTTTCGTGTCAGGAACATCCCAGTTACAATCAGTGCCGCCGTTAAAATCAGCCCCGGAATAATCCCTGCGATAAACAAATCCCGGACGCTTTCCTGTGCCACCGACCCATAAACAATTAAGGGAATACTGGGAGGAATGACAATCCCCAATCCACCCGCAACGGCAATCAATCCCATTGCATAGCGTTTGTCATACCCCCTTTTGATCATTTCCGGCACCAGGATACCTCCGATAGCCACCGCTGTGGCTGAGCTTGAACCGGTAATCGCCGCAAAAAAGGCGCATGCCAGTACGGAGACAGTAAACAAACCGCCTCGCCAGTGTCCCGTCCAAGCCTCAATGACTCGCACCAAATCGTCAATCACATTCGCCTTAATCAAGAACTCGAAAAGCCAACAAAAACAACGGAATTGAAATATACAGGAACGTATCAATGGAAACATACATCATTTGCGGAACGGCGGAGACAATGTTATCGCCAGCCAACACATATAAAAAGATTAAGCCTGCCAAGGCAAGTGAAAAAGCGATGGGTAAACCGGTCAACAACAGAAAAAACAAAGTTACAATGGCAAAGGTCACCATCATCTTATTTCACCTGCCTCAACATTACCAGATTCTGCAGCATTCTTTCCAACAAACGAAAAGCCATCAGCAAAGCGCCAACCGGTACCGCCAACCGCGGAATCCAGAGCGGAAATTTCCATGAAGCAATCGATCGCTCGTCCAACTGGTAACTACTGATCACTAGTTCCAATCCTTTCACCACCAAAAAGACGCAGAACAAAAACCCCAGTAAGCAAGCAAATGTTTGAAGAAATAATTTTTTCTTTTCGCTCAATTTGTCAACCAAAATATTGATCGTAATGTGCATGTCTCTTTTAAACGCTAAACTTCCCGCGACAAACACCATCCAGATCATGGCAAAACGGACCGATTCCTCGATGACCCCGGAAGAATAGCCAAGCAACTTTCGGGCAACAACACTGAAAAATACCAGCAGTGTAATAAAAGAAAGCAAAAAGGCCGTCAAAAAAACTTCTATCTTGTCGACAATGCGAGAAATTTTGCCGTTGAAAGGCAACCCATTATTGGTGTTCACATTTCCCACAACCTTCCGAAAAAGTCTGTTTTATAATTTTAAATAATGACGCAAGGTATCCAGCAAATCCCTGAATACCTTGCTCATCTTATCATTGACCTTCCACAAATTTCATTACGCGATTGAATAAGTCCCCATCTAATTTTTGAGCCGTCTTGTCATAAATGGGCTTCAATTTTTCCATCCAAAGGGCCCGTTCAGAATCTTGCAGTTGATGAATCTGCAAACCTCCGTTTTGCAACGTTAATTCGTATTCGTTAGATTTTGCTTCCAAATTATCCCGGTTATGCTGGACTGCCTTCCGGATGGCTTCCAGGATGATTTGCTGTTGTTGTTCCGTTAAAGAATCCCAGAAATTTTTGTTGATCACAATGGGATACACCACCGCACTGATGATTACTTTTGTCATATGCGGCGCAACTACTTGCAACTTATTGGGCGCTGCATACGCGGTCGTGGTCAACATGCCGTCAATAACTCCCTGTTGCATGGCAGTGTACATTTCTTCTGCGGCCATCGTAATGGGACTCGCACCTAAAGCCCTCATCGACTCTTCCAGTAATGCTGTATGCGCCCTGATTTTCTTACCTTTCAGATCCTCCATGGTCTGAACCGGTTCGGCGGTAAACAGCTCAGTGGGCACATTGGTAATATAGCCGAGACCCTTCAGGCCTTTGGCATCCAACTTTTGCAATAATTCTTCTCCCAGTTCGCTGTCTTCCAACGCATACAAGACATTTAAATCGGGAAACATCATCGGCAAGTCGAATATTTCAAACTCCGGAACCAATGAAGATAAATATCCGGTACTGCTAATGCTCATTTGAATGACACCTTGGGTAACCGCTTGCAATGCGGCCTGTTCTTTAGCATACAACTGCCCGTGATGGTACAATTCTACCTTTATATTCCCTTCACTGGCACTTTCCACATGTTTCTTGAACTCTTCCGCCCAAATCCCCTTGATATGAGTCTCCGGTGACTCGTGAGCTAATTTGATAGTTACTGCTTGTGTGGAAGTTTGGTTATCCGTTTGCTGTTCATTAGTAGTCGTTTTGGAACTGCCACAACCGAACAAAAAAAGCGTCAAACCCATTACTACCATCACAACGGACACGTATTTGTGAAACGCTTTCATCATATTCCTCCCCCAAGAAATGTTCTTCTCTCATCCAAACACGCTCATGTCCACATTACACAAAACGCATCCCTTGAATAACCACCTCCCTCATCACCTTGACAAATGCCTTATGTACCGAAACATCCAGTCCATCGGCACTCGGCATCACGTATCCGGTAATCCCGTCAATCAATTGCGCATCCGCTGAGCGCGCTAACAAACGTTCTTCGAGGGCTTCGTCATGGAAAACATTCAAATTTTTTGTCAACAAAGCTAGACAGGCCGCAACACCATATGCGCCCCAGTTCGAAATCGAAGCAGCCACCAATACATCAGTCGGAACGCACGGGGTAATCCCGCCGCCACATCCACAAAGACACTTTTCACCATAAGGAATGATGCGCTTCAATTCAGACGCAATGGTTCCCATGCCAACCTCATTCCCGCCATCACCAATCCCAATTGTCAAGACACCTCGTTTGTTCAGTTCCTTCACCAAATAATCCACTTTCGCCATATGTTCCGTCGTATCGGCTCCCCGGCTGGTATGAATGGTCTCCTGTTCATTCATCCCTCCCTTCTCCACCACAACTAAAGCGGCAGGTTGATACGCATCAACCAGTTCTTTTGCTTTTCGTTCAGCTTCTGTTTTATCGGACGGAAAACCGATGACGGCTGCCGCATGGATGGGCGCACTGGAAGTAATCGCTTTTATTGCTTCCTCGGGTCGCACCACCCGTAACCCGGTAGCTTCCAATACAATTTTCATTGCTGGCACCAAATGTTCTTCAATCAAAACAATAGGCACACAGTTCAAACCAATATGCAACGCCCTGGCCAACACCGCCGCTCCTGGAGGCCCATCGGTCTCGGCGATCTCGGGAGTAATGTGAGGCCGATCCGGCCATCCCGTGGCAATGAAAACCACATCTTTCGGCTTCACCTGTTTATGTAACCGTTCTGCAGCAAGCATCGCCAGCGGCCGGCCGGCATGCTGCCTCGCAATTGGATAAATCGTTTGAATCACATTCCGCGAGGCCACATCCAACTGAATCATTTGGTCAATCCGTTCCGCAATCAGTTCGAGCATCCTAACCCCTCTTCCTTATAGATATTATTAAGTCATATGTTGTTATAACAAATTGTCAAATCATTAGCGTTTTTGTCATGTTAGATTATAATATAACATACTCAATTATATAACAGGAACCAGATTTGTCAATAATTTTTATGTTTTTTAAGTTAGTAAATAACATTTCAGAACCAAATCTTTCACATCATCGGAAAGTGTGATGCCGGAAGTCAAAGCGGTCGGGAGCCAAAATAGTACTGTTACTATTGATACAATTTTCCAAGATTGTTGACATATTAGTAAATGAATAGTAATATAAGTCATGTGTTGTTATTACCAGTTTATTTTTTTGTTATAACATATAATAACTTATGGCAGCAAGTTAAATTTCAATTTTTAGAGAGGGGTAACATGAATGACAAGAAAAAAACAATTACGTATCCTCTGTCCCAACGGCCACCTCGGGTTTGCACCGACGAAAGAGAAAAGCTTTTACATTGGAGCGGCGACCAAGCCGGACTATTATTGTTGCGATTCGGGTAGTGATGACATCGGTCCTGCTCCCCTGGGCGCCGACAAGTCGGTGGGCATGTACGAATGGCAAAAACATGACCTAGAGCTAATGCTCCTCGCGGCGCGGGAACAAGGTGTGCCGATGATCATCGGCTCTGCGGGCGACACCGGATCCAATAGCCGCGTTGACCTCTTTGTGCAAATTATCAAAGACCTGGCAAAAAAGCACCACCTACCCAAATTTAAACTGGCTTATTTTTATTCCGAAGTGGACAAAGCGTACATCAAAAAGAAAATGGAACAAGGCGTCGTCATCGAAGGGTTGGACGGCCGGGCGCCATTGACCATGGAAGATTTGGAAAAAACGGATCGAATCGTCGCCGTGGCCGGCGTTCATCCATTCATTAAGGCCCTGGAAATGGGCGCTGATGTGATTATCGGCGGACGCTCCAGCGATTGCGCCGTTTTTGCCGCTCCGGCCATTAAGGAAGGCTTTCCCGAAGATTTGGCGTATTACTTGGGAAAAGTTCTGGAGTGCGCTTCGTTCTGCGCCGAACCGTACGGAGCCAAAGAAACGGTGATTGGCACCATCACCGATCACGACGTCAAAGTAACGGCCATGCATCCGCAACAACGTTGCACGATCGCTTCCGTTTCGGGTCACGCCATGTACGAACGTTCCAACCCTTACTACGAATATGTGACGGGCGGAATGCTGGATATGACCAACTGCCGTTACGAGCAGTACGACGAAAAAACGTGCCGTATCACCGGCTCCAAATTTGTTCCTGTGGAAGGCAAAATCAAAGTGAAATTAGAAGGTTCAGGCAAAGTCGGGGAAAAATACATCGGCATCGCCGGCATCCGGGATCCGTACATGATTCAGCATATCGACCAAGTGGTAGAGTGGGCATCCAGCCAAGTAAAGGAAACGTTCAGCGGCGTGGACTACCACCTTGATTTCAAGATTTACGGTAAAAATGGTGTCATGGGGGATCTGGAACCGATCAAAGAAATCCGTTCCCACGAACTTTGCGTCGTGGTGGAAGGCGTTGCGCCGACGAAAAAATTGGCGGAAGAAATTACACTGATGGGCACCCGGCAACTGTTTTACGCCCGCTTGCCGGAAGTGAAAGGAACGGCAGGGACGGCCGCTTTCGTCGTCGATGAAGTATTGCCGGCCACGGCCGCTTACCGTTGGACGATGAACCACGTCATTCCGGTGGACGATCCAATGGAACTGTTTGAAGTAAAAATGATTGAAGTTGGGGGAGAAGAATGAGCATGAACAGGACACAAACAAAAACCGCCAGCAACCAGACCGTAAAATTGGCGGATTTGGCCAAGACGATCCGAAGCAAAAACGCCGGCACCGACAAGATCACCTTTGACATTATCTTTCGAGAAAAAGAAAAGTACGAACTCGTCAAAGCCAGCAAGCGAATTACTCGCGAATCCATCGCAGCGCTGTACGGCATCCCTGTGGAGCGAATAAGCGACTTTGTGGAGTTTGATCCGGCCTATGCCATCAAGTTCACCATTTACCGGAACTCTCCAAGCGGTAGTCCGGGAGAACGGGATATTTTCGGCTGCCAGCAATATGCACCGCTGCTGGATATTGAAATCCCGTTGGAACCGGAGCATAAAAACTGAAAAACCAAGGTCCGCCGTATGCGGCATATGTTGCAAAAAAAATCGCCTGGCTTTCACCGGCCAGGCCCCTATTTGCACATGTTTCCCCAGCTGAAACTGCATCGTTGGTAACTACTGGCGAAACCGTTACTATTGGACCACGATATAGCCAATCATCGGCCCCTCGTTCTTGGAATCGGTGTGAACAAGACAAACCATCTTATACACGCCCTTTTCCTTGGCGATAAACTCGATCGTTTTCACCTCTCCGTTTGTCACTTCTCCCTGAATGCCCAGGCCTTCGATGAGGAACGGATGATGCTCCCCGTTCAGTCCGTGAATATTCAGCCGCACCCGATCGCCCTGCTCGACGACAATCGTCCCCGGATCCCAGCGGTACACCTCCCGCTCCTTGCCTGTTTTTGGATCCTTCCCGTCAAATTCCACTGCCACCATTTCAAACGTTTTCACTTTCGCTTCAGGAAGCGTGGAGGCCGGCATTGCCGCGTTCGTGTTGATCGACCAGATCCAATACCCGCCAACCAGCACAACCAGCAACATCGCCAGCCATTGAATCAGTTTCCTGCCGTTAATCACGATCATCCTGAAAATCCCCCATTTGTTTTTCGGCCTTTGCTTTACAGCATGACCCATCTCTTGGTACAAACGTATGCGGGGGCAGGACAGTTTATTCTTTTTCCATGATACCCGTTTACGCTTTGTTTTGAACCGATGCGAAGGAAGCGCCGAAACCCGCTTCCCCGCTTGCAGCGTCCAGGATTCGCCGGGCGAGATATTGGCCAATCATGAGGGAGGCCGTGGCTGCGGGGGAAGGGGCATTGAGGACGTGTATCCCCCTTCCTTTCTGAAGGATGTGAAAGTCGTCGAGCAGCCGTCCGTCTCTGGAGAGGGCCTGGGCGCGAACCCCTGCAGGTGCCGGCGTCAGATCCTCCGCTTTCACTTCAGGCAAAAAGGACTGCACATGACGGAGAAAGGCCTGTTTGCTCCAGGAACGGAGCATCTCGCCCAACCCCAGCCGTCCATACCGGCGGACAATTTTCCAGAATGCGGGATACGCCAGTACTTCGATGCTGTCGCGCAGGCTGACATCCCCCTTCCGGTACCCTTCCCGCTTGAAACTGAGTACCGCGTTCGGCCCGGCATGCACCGTTCCATCAATGGCACGGGTCAGGTGTACCCCAAGGAACGGAAAGGCCGGATTGGGCACAGGATAGACCAGGTGCTTCACCAGGTGCCGCTTTTGCGGCACCAGCTCGTAATACTCGCCGCGAAACGGCACAATCTTCAACCCGGGGGAAATCCCGGCAAGCCGGGCCACGCGATCGCTGAACAGTCCGGCACAATTGACCACGTAACGGGCCCTAAGCTCCTCCCGATGTGTCCGAAGCACCACGCCGTCAGAAGTTTCCGTCCATCCTTCCACTCTGGCTCCAAGGCGCAATTCCCCGCCGGCCTGTTCCACGTTCCGGGCCATCGCCGCCAGCACCTCCCTGAAGTTGACAATGCCGGTCTCCGGAACGTAGATGGCCGCAATGCCCCGGATATGCGGCTCCCGCTCACGCAGTTCCGCAGGCGAAATTTTTTTCACGGCCAGTCCGTTGGCCAAGCCCCGTTCATACAAATTCTCGAGCAGCGGGATCTCGGAAGGGTTCACCGCCACGATGACCTTTCCACAGTTTTCATAAGGGATTCCGTTTTTTTCGCAAAACATGTACATCGCCCGGCTGCCTTGCGTGGCAAACCGTGCTTTCAGGCTTCCCGGTTTATAATAAATGCCGGAATGGATCACGCCGCTGTTGTTTCCCGTCTGGTGCAGGCCAAGCCGCTCCTCCTTTTCGAGGAGCACCACCTTGGCACCCGGTGCCGTTTCCAACAGATGCATCGCCGTGGACATTCCGACGATGCCGCCGCCGATAATTGCCACATCGTACATTGCGCATCCCTCATTTACGAATCACCACAGGGTTTCACAAAGTTCCCCGTTTCATGGTAATCTATCTTCATAGAAAAGTGTAACAAACACCCGAAGAAAACCAAAGATTCTGTATCGCGAGAGGTGAACCTGATGATTCTGCCTTTTGACGGCAAAGAACCGCAAATCCATCCAACGGTCTTTTTGGCACAGGGCGTTGTGATTTCCGGTGATGTGAAGATCGGCGAGTATACCAATATCTGGTACAACACAGTATTACGGGGTGACATTGCCCCCACCATCATCGGCGCCCGGGTCAGCATCCAGGACAACTCCACGCTCCATCAAAGCCCGGGCAATCCGCTGATCATCGAGGATGATGTGACCGTCGGCCACAATGCCATCCTCCACAGCTGCATCATCCGCAAAGGGGCGCTGATCGGGATGGGCGCCATCATCCTGGATCGGGCGGAAATCGGGGAAAATGCGATGATCGGCGCCGGCTCCCTGGTGCCTCCCGGAAAGAAAATCCCGCCCAACACGCTGGCCGTCGGTTCTCCGGCGAAAGTGATCCGGGAACTGACCGAGGCAGACTACAAGGAACTGGAGCGTATCCGCAAGTCCTACACGGAAAAAGGCCAGATCTACAAAAGGATGGAAGAGGCATACCGGTCCGGCAGGCAGCCGGTAGGTTGATCTGCCCCTTACAACCAACAGCACCGACCCTTCCCGTATCCGTCCGGACTTCCATAACCGCTTTACATTCGTTATCTACCGGCTCAGGTCGCGATGCGCCGGAAGGCCCCCGGCCCCGTCCGCCTCACGGATGCCGCGGACAATGGCCGCCGCCGTCACCTCGGCGGCCAATGCGCCGACCACATCCACCGGCGCGTCAAGATCACCTGTCGAAACGGCAAAAATCGTGTCCCCATCCCGCATCGTGTGGGCCGGATAGATGGTGCGGGCCAGGCCATCCTGGGCCATTTGCGCCACCTTGGTCGCCTGTGCCTTGTTCAGCCTGGCGTTGGTCGCCACCAAGCCGATGGTTGTGTTTTCTCCGACGAAACGGGCGGCTCCTGCTGCGGCAGCGCGGGGGAGCAACTTGACACTGTCGCCAAGCCGGCCATCCTCCAGCCGAGGTCCGGCCAGAATGCGGCCAGTCTCCGGTTCCCGCACGTCACCAAAGGCGTTGACCGCCACCAATGCGCCGACGACCAGTTCTTGCCCTTTCCAGGAGATTTGAACAGAAGCGCTGCCGAGCCCGCCTTTCATCGCCTTCTCCATCCCCAATACCTTCCCGACAGTCGCTCCCGTCCCCGCGCCAACATTCCCGCACGCAAAATCGCCCTGCCTGGCCTTCCTGGCTGCCTCATATCCCATGGCCGCATCCGGCCGGACCGTGCCGTCGCCGATCGCCAGATCGTACAACACGGCCGCCGGAACGATCGGCACACGTCCAGCGCCCGTCTCCAGGCCAATGCCCTGTTCCTCCAGATAACGCATCACACCGGTTGCCGCATCCAGGCCGAATGCGCTTCCTCCTGTGAGCAGGATCGCGTGGACCTGCTGGACCAGATGAATCGGCGACAGGAGATCCGTCTCCCGTGTGCCGGGAGCCGAGCAGCGCACATCCACGCCGGCCACCCCTCCTTCCGGGAAAAAGCATACCGTGCAACCGGTCAGCGCCCGCCGATCCTCCATGTGACCGACAAACACCCCGGGAACATCGCAAATATTGTTCCACATATTTCCACCGCCTGCTTTCTCAAATCTGCCGCATCAGCCGCTTCCTCTGATGGTGCACCAGCCGGGCATTACCGCAACAGACGGCGGGCTTCCGCCAAACGCTGCAAAGCGGTAACCACCACCGCAAAACAAAAAAGCGCACCCCAAAAAAGCAGCTGTCCCTGAAACAACACCATCAATGTAAGAAAAATAAACCCTTCCGTCCGCTCTGCCAACCCCGCCTGATAATAAAACGACTTTTCCCCCCGCTTCCCGCTCACAGCGCCCACTGTGAGAAAAACGGTCATCGAGAAAAGAAAGGAAATGACCAAAAGCAAGAGAAGAAACAGCACCTCAGGCTGCGGATGAAGCACAGCCAGGGCAATGATCACGCCTGCTTCCACCAGGCGATCCAACGTCACATCCAGCACCGTTCCCCACGCCGAAGCGTTGCCCCTCAACCTGGCCATGCTCCCGTCCACCGCATCCAAAAAACCGGAAATCCAGAGCAGCGCCACGCCTAAAAGCGGCTGCCCCAGCCCGATGGACAAGCTGGCCAGCACTCCGATCATAAATGCACAACCCGTGATCTGATTGGGCCGCCACCCTCTCTGGACAAAAAAAGAGGCCGCTTTCTGGATAACCGGTTGGACAAATTTGCGCGCATGCGTGTCAAGCATGAATCGTCTTCACCCCCGCCGATGCGTCATTGCGGTTTTTTGCCCCTTCCTCCGGCGCACTGCGCGGGTACCAGCGGATTTCCGAACAGGGGATGATCAGTTCCACCCGCATGCCGGGCTCCGGCACGGGATCCGTCGAACGCTGCGCGATCAACCAGGTGACACCTCCGGCCTCCGCCTCCACCATCTGTCCGCTTCTTTCGGGCCGCACCCGTTTCACCATGCCACAAAGGCGAGCCTCAGGAAAACAGTCATCCGGCTCTCTCTCCAGGCGGTTTGACGGAAAACCACCTGACACCAGACTCCCCTGAATCGCTTCCGCCGCAGGATGTCCCTGCGTTTTGGCCGGCACCGCTTGCCACCGGATCAACTCGGGTGGCAGCCAGCCCATCTCGTTTTCTTTCTCGTCCTGGAGCGCCTCACCGCCGCCGGAAGATCCCTCCGGCCGCTTTGGAACCAGCTCCGGAAACCACTTCAGCCAGCGCTTCCTGGGGTGGCGATTGGGCAAATCGAAAAAACGGGCCACCTGTTCCGAACCGGGGTAATGGTAGACCTCCAACGGTTTTCCCACTTGCAGAAGCCGCCCTTTCATCATGACGCCCATTCGATCCGCCACCATAAAGGCCTCATCCAGCAGGTGGGTCACCCAGAGCACGGTGAACCCCTTCTCCCGCTGCACCCTCCACAGCCACCGGCTGAGCTCCACCCGCAGCGGAGTATCCAGCGAGGAAAACGGTTCATCCAGAAGCAACAGATCCGGTTCCAGCACCAGCACCCGCCCCAGCGCCACCCGTTGCATTTGCCCGCCGGACAACTGGTGCGGATACCGCCCTTCCAAACCGGCCAATTGCAAGGTTTCCACCATGGCCTCCACCCGCCGTGCCCGCTCCCTTTTGGGCACTTTCTGCGCCCTGAGGCCAAAAGCCAGGTTCTCCATGACCGTCAAATGGGGAAAGAGACGTGGCTCCTGAAAGACCAAGCCCACCCTGCCGGGCTTTTCTTCCCAAACGAGGCGGCCCGCCTGCAACGGCAACACCCCGGCTATCCCCTTCAACAGGGTGCTTTTGCCGCTTCCCGAGGGTCCCAGCAGAACGAAGATCTCGCCTCGTTCCAGACGCAAATCAAGGGATGAAATCACCGGGTGTCCACCGTAATCGATCGCAACATCTTCCAGGTATAACATCATCCGCGCCCTTCCATGTCCTCATTCACATTCTCTTTCTGGCAAATCTCCTTCTTCCCGGAACCTGTGTCCGGCCCGCAGCCCACAGATACACCAAATAGAGACAGAGCACCGGCCACATGTACCACAAGCTATAGACAGCCACCAGCGATGCCTTGCCGCTGCTGGCAAACGGAAACATCAGGAGTGGCAGCGTCAGCAGCGTGCCGCCGCTGGTCACCCAGGTGACGACGTACTGGCTGAGCGAGATGAGCACGACCAATACGCTCCCCATCGCAAGGCCCGGCCACAATAGCGGAAGCTCCACCCAGCGAAAAATCTGCCATGAACTGGCCCCAAGCGTGCGTGCCGCCTCCTGCAAGTGGCTGCCAAGCAGTCGGTACTGATACCAGAGAATGGCGATGAAGTATGGCAGCGTCGGCAGCAGATGCGCCAGCGCGACGCTGATGTGCAGGAATTCCCCCGGCCAGCGTGACATCCACAGGTGCATCCCCATCACCGTTACCGTAAAAGGGACAAACAGCGGCGCCAAGAACAGTCCGAATAGCAAGCCCCGTCCTCGAAACCGCCGCATGGCCAGTGTCCGGGCCGCCGGTACGCCCAGAAACAGGTTGAACAACAAGGTAAGACATGCAACCAGCCAGCTGTTCATCAGCCCCTCCCAGGCCCTCCCAGTCGGCGAAAACAAATATGTCCAGGACTTGCCGCTCCACTGTCGCGGCCAAACCTCGGGCCAGGGCCAATGGCCGGCCAAACTCCAGAGCACCAGCGGAATCAGGGGAAGGAGAAGAAAGAGGGACAAAAGCCCTAGCAGAAGCCATTCAACCCATCTTCCCCCGGACCGCAGGTTGAACTGCAGATCCCTCAACGCCTAGATCCTCCTCCCTCTACCATACCATACTCGTTGCAGATGGAGGAGCAACAACCCAACCGTCAGGGCCACCACAAGGAGCACCAGGTTCATCGCAATGGCCACCGCGCGCCGTTCCGGACCGAACATCGTGTACTCCTGCCACGCTCGCACCGGTACCCATCCGGGAAAAGTGCCGGCCATCAATGCCGGAATCTCATAAGCTCCGAGCACAAAAGCAAAAAGAATCCACATGCCCCCCACCCAGGCAGGCCAGAGCAAAGGCAAAATCACCCAACGCAAAATCTGCCCTTCCGAAGCCCCCAGTGACCGGGCCGTTTCCTCCCACTGGTCTTGCAGCCGGAGGAGGAAGGGCACCAGCAACAATATCATGAAAGGAATTTCTTTCCAGGCATAGGCCATCAGGACGCCCACTCCCCACGCATCCTGAGTCAGCACCGGAAATTGTTCCATCTCGTCAATCCACCCCAAATGGTAAGCCAGACGGGACAACCAGCCGCTCTGCCACAACATCTGTGAAAGGAGGTAAGCGGCCATCAAATGGGGCAACGCCATCGGAAATTGGAACAAGAGATACCATTTTTGCCGCCATCCGGCCGGACGCGTCAGCAAGATGGCCGCCCCCAGTCCCATCACGCCGCAAAATAAGGCCACCGCTGCGGACATCCCGACCGTCACGCCAAGTGAATGCAAAAAGTCTGGACTGGCCAGTTCCCGGTACGCCCAGCCGATCCCCTGGTGTCCGTCCCCGTCCGGAAGGAAACTGAACCAGATTGCCTGTAGCAGACCTCCGCAGAAAAAGACGAGAAAAAACAACGCCGCGGGGATCACCCCCCACGGCCACCCGAACCGTTGTTCCGCTCTCTTGTGCTTCACCTTCGATTCCACCTATTTTCCGACCTTTTCAAGCCATTTTCTTTCCAGCCATTCCACATAGCGGCCGTCGATTTCAGGGAGGCGGTGCTTGGCCAGGACATCCTCCGGAAGAGTGGCTACTCCCCTGTCCAGCCGCCGGACCCATTCCTGATCCGCCGGCGACAGCCGCTCGAGGTCCAAGGACATATTTTCTCCCCAGTAGGTTTGCTCCATTTTCTTCTTCTGGGCCTCCGGCGAAAGGAGAAAATTAATGACTGTCAAAGCGCCGTGCGGATTAGGGGCATTGAAAGGAACCGCCAGGTAATGGGAATTGGCCAATGTTCCCCCTTCCAAGACGAACGTTCTGGTGGTCGGCGGAAACTGGCCTTCCGCGATCCGCAAGGAAGGCCTCGCCTCGTCATACCCCATGGTCATCCAGACTTCTCCGTTCTGGTACAACTGGTCCAGCTGCGCCAGTGACTGGGGATACGACTTTCCCTGGCGCCAGAGGTATGGGGCCATCTCGTTCAATACATCCCAGACGGCCTGACCGTACGATTCCATCGTCTGTTCATCGAACGGTTTCAGGAAGGGTTCGACGCCGCCGGCTGTTTCAAAGAGGACATGGCGGATGAATGCGCTGCCTGTAAAATCGGGAGGTGCCGGATATGTAAACTTCCCGGGATGTTTCTTCACCCATTCGACAAGCTGCTCCAGCGTGCGGGGCGGATTGCTTACCTTGGCCGAATCGTAAGCGAAGACAAATTGTACCCGGCCCCAGGGCACCTCATAGCCTTCTGTCGGATATCCGAAATCGTACTTCAAATCATGCCGCTCCGGATCCATGTAGCGCTGCACATTGGGCAACAGGGGGGCAATCGGACCGAGCAGCAGGCCGTTTTCCTTGGCGTTCCGGAAGTTTTCGCCATTGATCCAGATGATATCCATGCTTCCCGCTTGCTTCCTGGACTGCTTCTCGCTCAACAGCTTATTGATAAATTCCGAGGCATCCATCGGATACCGCTTCAGGGTGATCCCGTACTGTTCCTTCACCCTGGGGGCGACCCACTCATCGATATAGCGGTTGATGCCGTCATCACCGCCCCACATAAACAAGTTTACCTGACTCCCTTTTGCAGCGGCTTCAATCTCCTCCCACGAGAGCTTGAGGACCGCTTCACCCTTGGCGGCAGCATCGCTTGCCGAACCGGATTCCTGCTGATCCGGTACAGCCGTTTTCGGCGAGCATGCCGCAAGCAAAACAGCAGCCAGTATCAAAAGGGTACCGAGGACCAGACCGCCCTTTCGCCTCATCCTTTTCCCATCCTTTGCCACACCTTTATTTATATCCCGCTTGATCCATTTTTGCCAACGTTCTCCGTATCCCTATGGTCTGCGGCGGCAAGAGGCCCAGCATTCAAAATAACCTTCCCACATCCAGCACAAAAAGAAAACAGCCCAACCGATCGACTGCACGGAGAGAAAACGGCGGATATCCCCGGGCACGACCAAATTCCATACCCCGTTCACGAGCAGCACGACGAGCACCAGCCAGCGGAAGTGCCAGAGCGTGCGGCGCGCAACCTCCGCCACCTCTGGTTGCATGGCTTATCCCCCCATTTCATCAAGTGGACTCGAGGGCTTCATGCCTCTTCCTGCCTGCCGCCTTCAGCCAAAACAGGCCCCCCGGCAAACTGGACAAGGCGACCATCAGGAAAAACAGCAGGGAGACTGAAACCGCGATTTCCTGCGGGACGCCCAGTTGCTGAAAGAAATAAAGGTAGCTCACCTCCCGGACGCCAAGGCCGTTCACGCTAATCGGCAGCATCGTCAGTGCCGAAATCAGGGAGATGAAGACAAGCAGCTCCAGCCAGGGAAGACGGTATCCCATTGCCCGGAAAAGCAGGTCGTTGATCCAGACCAACCCTGCCTGAAAGGCAAAGGAACAGAGCGCGATTTGCACCCACCAGCCGGGCTTTTGCGCACGGTACCGCCTGAACACCGACAACGCATCCTGCCAGCCTTGACGCAGGCGCTTCCGGATGCCTGCGCCAGCCCTGCCGCCGGAAGGGGCGGCGGCACCCCCGCCATCAAGCTTTTGGGAAGTCTCCCGGTTGCGGTCGCGGGCCAGCCGCCACAACAGGAGAACCACCAGCATCAAGCAGCCGGCAAGCAGCAACACGATTTCCAGAAAGGGGCGCACCGCCTCCAGCATCCATCCGCCCGCCAGCACAATGGCCACAAGCGCCAAGCCGCTGGTCAACCGTTCCACAAACACGCTGACGGCCGCAAGCATCCAGCCTGTCGACTTTCTCAGCAAAGCAATCCGGACGACATCGCCTCCCACACTGCCCGGCAAAAAATGATTGAAGAACAGGCCAACGTAATACAATCTCAGGAAATATCCATAGTTCATGCCTGTCCGGCGCCTGTTCGCCGCCTCCTGCGGCAAGACCAGCAACATCCACTTCCATGCGCTGACCAGAACCACCCCATGCACCACTCCAAAAGCCAGAAGCAAGTATACAAGCTGGCTCTCACGCAGGGACACCCATAGGGCGGGCCAGTCCAGCCGGGTCAGCATCCATGTGAGCAAAGCGGCGCTCACCATTATCCGGATACCCATCCGGAACACGGCGCGCAACGCCGAGCTTCTTCCTGCCGCCTCTGCCCCATGGTTGCCTCCCCTCATCATCACTTCGCCTCAACCTTCCCTTGCCCTTTCTTTTCACCCGCTTTCAGCAGCCGCGGTTTGAGCAGCATGCCGATGACCGCCAGGGCAATCACAATCGTAAAGAGGAAGAACAGAATCTTCACCGTGCCTGTCGCCGTCTGTCCGAGATACGAATACAAGAGCGTTGCCGGCAACTGGCCAAGGCCCGTGGCCCAGAAGAAATGCCAGAAGCCCACATTGGTCAAGCCGGCCGCATAGCTGACCAGGTCAAACGACACCACCGGCACCAACCTGGCGATAAAAATGGCATAGCTCCCATATTGTGCAAAGAACCGATCGGCCCAGTCCAGGGCGGTACGGCTGACCAGTTTTTCCACCAGCGGCCGGCCAAAAAACTTTGCCAGGTAAAAGCAGAGCACAGCGCCGGCCATCGCGCTGCTCCAGGAAAGCACTGCGCCCCAGAACCAGCCGAAGAGCAACCCGTTGGAAAACGTGATGACAAAAGCCGGGAGCGGCGCGATCACGGATTGAAACACCATCAGGAGCCCGGACACCACTGCAGCCAGCGGGCCAAAGGAAAGCAGATAATTCCGGAAAGCCTCCACATCCGCCTGCGCCATCACAGCCGCCGCGTGGTTGACGGCGGCCTGAAATTCGCCGTTCCCGAGATACACGAGGAGAAACAGCCCGATCAGGCCAAACATCAGCAACATCCCCGTGCGGGTCCAGAGCGAAAGCGATTTCCATTGCATCGGCGCTCCCTTGACAAATGCCAGGGGAATCCGCCAGGACACGATCAGGGAAGCCAGGCCTGCCAGAAACCAAACCGCCAGCCAGCCATTCATCTGCGAAAGCGTCAGTGCCTGCTCAAGAAACAAGGCTTTCCGGCTGGCGTAGGCCGGCATGATCAGCCATCCGCCCTTGGGCAGGGTCAAAAGCAGGACCAAAACCAGGCTGGCCCCCAGTGCGGCCAACGAAGGCCCCCTTCTTCTCCACCAAGAAAACCTGGGCGCATCCATAAACAATGCAACAAAGGTGGACCATAAACCCGTCAACATCGAAACCAGAATCACGTATTCGCAATCAAAGCGCATATCCAGCCATTTGCTCTGGATGAGCAGGAGACTGGCCCCCAGTCCCATGGCGTAAAAAAGAAAGAGGGAGGCCAGCAAGTGAACTCCCAATCTACCCACTACCTTCATCCTGATCCCCCACCATCGCCGATCGTTCTCACTGTTTCGGGGCGAACGTCACGATGACCGGTGTGCCGTCTTGGGGCAACACCTCCGGATTGCCGCGAAATTCGGCTTTGCCGTTTTCAAACGTTCCCACCGGCTGGGAAGCGTTGCTGGTAATCCCCACCGAACAACTGTCAAAACACATGTAACACCCTGTCATCTTTTTAAGCGCGGCATCATAATTCCCGCCGAAGCGATAAGCCAACTCCTTGCCTGTGGAATCCAGCATCACTTCATTGATGTCGTACTCCTTGCCAGCCCCTTCCCAGGTGACAGTGATCTGCAGCGGATCCCCCTTGATTACCTTGCCCTCCGGGGTCTCCTCAAACTCCTTGCTGGCATCGCCGCCTTTCGCCACAGCCGGCGTCAGCCCCAGCTCGATCAACGCATTGTAAAAGGCCAGCGGATTGGCATATCCTTTCAACACCGCCTGATCCCCGTATGCGCCTTCCACCCAGTTGAGACCATGCCGCGTCGGCTCCACCAGGTACTTCCCGTTGACCGTAGCGTACACTTTTACCTTTTTGTTCTCCTTATCGATATAAATGGGCTTGTCCTTTCCCAGCTCCGCTTCGGTGGAGGCATAATATTGCGCAAGATTTTCCTCTCCCTTTCCTGTCTCCCCCTTTCCTGAGGTTGCCGAAGAACAGCCGGCGATGAAAGCCCCCATCGCAACAACTGCCAGGATAAAAAAGAGATGTCTGATCCAGACTTGCCGACTCATTGCCAAAACGCTCCTCTCCCAACCTTAAACCTTACTTTATCTTATTTTATTTTGAAAATTTTAATCTTTTCCTAAATGGACATCACAAAAGATAATATAGCAAATAAGCAGCGGTTATGCAAAACGGAATGGGGCTTCTTACGCTTCATTTCATGGATTGAACCATCCGTTCCACAATCCGGTAGGAGCGTTCTGCAGCCATGCAGACGAATTCGCGGAAATTGACATCCGCTGACTTGTCGGCCCGGTCAGACATCGAGCGGATGATCACAAACGGGACCCCGTTCAGCGTGCAAACCTGCGCCACCGCCGCCCCTTCCATTTCGACGCAAGCACCGCTCAATTCCAGGTAGAGGCTGCTGACCGTATCCAGATCAGCGACAAATTGATCGCCGGACAGGATCCGTCCCCGGATCACCTGTTGCCCGTCTGCTGTCTCCTGCGCAGCACGATAAGCCAGCTCAACCAACCCCGGATCGGCAATGAAAATGGATTGATCCATAAACGGGATCATGCCTCGCGCAAATCCAAGCGCCCGCACGTCCATATCGTGTTGGATGCAATCGGTCGAAATCACGATATCCCCGATGTCCAGCGTCGGCACCAAGGCTCCTGCCACCCCGGTAAAGATCACCTGGTCAACCGCAAACCGGTCGATCAGAATTTGCGTGCACATCGCCGCATTTACCTTGCCCACGCCGCACTGGCAAACCACCACCGGCCGACCCTCAAACTCCCCCACAAAAAAAGAGATGCCGGCCACGCTGCGGCTCTCCTCAATCACCATTGTTTGACGAAACTTTTCCACTTCCTCGTTCATTGCCCCTATGATGCCAATCCTGTTCATCATCCACGCTCCATCCCCTATCGTTTTGAATGAACACTTGTGGTACACTAGGTTTGTCGAAAGGAGAGAACGACATTGAGCAAACCATTGGCCTTCTTTTTTGCCGTCTTGACAGCCGTTTTGCTGGTCGGTATTTCCAGTGCCATCGCTTACCGCAACCCGGTGGCCATCCTGCTTCTGTGCCTGGCAACCATTCTGACGATCGGCATCGGCTTTCAAATCAAGAAAGCCTCAAGGAAGCGTCATTGACACGCAGGACGTCCGCCATCATCAGCCTCGTCCCGGCTGGGTCTGCTCCTGATGGCCCATCAAGAGCCGGCCGTTCAGATAGAAAAAGCGAGCCGGCCATCCCCGTTCCCGCAGAAGCTGTCGGGCGATTTGCCGTAAATGCCCGGCCTCCTTCACTTTGTTGTTGGACAAGTACAGACCCAGCAAGCCCTCAATGACCAAGCGATGGAACCGCGCCTGCGGCAGCCCCTGTACCCTCGCGGCCGCCTGCTGGCTGAACAGCCGCAACCGCTTCAACACATCCACACTATCCGGGTAAGCAGTGACAAAATTCAAATCCCCGCCTATCCGATCCTCTTCTTGGTCGATAAAGTAATCCAATAAAATATGCAGGCCGCATAGCCACGGAAAGTAGGCTTGCCGTACCTCCCGGACCAGCCGCTCGTGGCAGAAGGGGAGGCTTGCTGCCGCAAACAAGGCAAACACCCCTAATGTGGAGCCGCAGGCTGCCGCAAATTCATTCCAGTAGAGCTCCCTCACTTCCCGCCAATGCTGATCCCGGTATTCCCCAAACCATGCCTGCAACCTGGCCTCTCTTTCCCTGGGATGGATATGTTTGTAAGTCTGCATGTCCGAGTACAACTGAACCAGCTTTTGCACTTCGGGATAAACCACCGGATAGGCTGGCAACCGGCTGATCTCATCCTGACAGGCGCGAACCAGATCCCGCAGGTAACCGCCATCGTCCTTTTCCTTATGATACCGGTAATAGTCGGAAAGCGCATGCGCCGGATCAACGGCGTCCAGCATCGACTGATGCAACTGCCGAAAGTCCTCTTCCGCCATCGATGAACTGCGGTCGCACAAATTGTCCAAGTAATCGCTGATCGTCTGAAACGCCACGATTAACCGGACAATGCGACGGAGATCGCCAGCCGACAGCAGCGCGTAGATGGCGCCTCCCTGACAGTGGAACTTTTTGTACCGTATGCTGTTCAAGGCTTGCTGCCGCAGCTCCGGATCGGGGATTTCACCTGCCCGGCGCCGCCACCTGCCAATCTCCCGATTGACATTGGGCAAAATGTGCCGATATGCCTTGTACATCAAATGCAACGCCCCGCGTATCTCCTGTTGCACGCTCCAGCCTCCAGATGCTTGCAAGATAAATGTCTTTCCTAATTATACCCTTCCTTGCGCAGCTCCGGTCAAACAATAACACATTTCTGTCAGGAGCGCCATGTTGTTCCATGAACGCCATGATTTACAACTAGGAGGCACTCACAATCTATAGTAACCTAGACACGTAAGACAGATAGAGATAGATAAATCAAACCATGGGAAGAGGAGTGAGAAAATTGTTGCGAAAACTGGCCATTCTCGGCACCAGCATGACGCTTTTCGCTGCGGCCCTGATGCCTGCTCCTTCAGCCAATGCCATGTCACCGGAGCAACCTTCTGTGACCAAAACCGCAGTGACAAAGGCGGCAAAAATCTATACCCAATTCATGTACGACATTCCATTAAAATGCCAATACAAATTCTTTTATTCCACGCAAATGGACAAGCCGCTGGTCATCCAATGGCCAGTGAAACAACCGCCGGCCGAACAAACGCCTGTCGAGCAACCGCCGGTGAAACAGCCGCCGGCGAAACAACCGCCTGTCTCGCAGCCTCCTGCCAAGCAGCCGCCCGTGGCCACACCGCCAAGCAATCCGCAACAAGGAACCAATGACCAACTGCCGGCCAGCCTGACTGCCGACGAGAAACAGATGGTCCAGCTGATCAACCAAGAGCGGCAAAAAGCGGGCCTACAGCCCCTGCAGGTGGACATGCGCCTGGTAAAAGTTGCGCGTGCGAAAGCCAAGGACATGATTGATCGAGGCTATTTCTCCCATACCTCGCCTACCTACGGTTCACCATTTGACATGATGCGTTCCTTTGGCGTCACCGATTGGCAGGCAGCCGCCGAAAACATCGCCCAAAACCCGTCGGTCACCGGCGCGCATCAGAGCTTCATGAACTCGCCTGGACACCGCAACAACATCATGAATCCTTCATTCAACAAAGTGGGCGTCGGCATCCTGGATGGCGGCCCTTACGGGAAAACGTTTGTGCAGATGTTCATTCAGAGCTATTAAATTCAGAGCTATTTCAGAGCTATTAAAATGAAAGTTTCAAAGTTAAACGCTTCAGCCCTTTGGAATTGCCAATAGGCATTTCCAAAGGGCTTTGTGTCATGGGGGAATCTAGCCGCAACCCCGCCGAATCCCCTCTTGCCGTTTCATTTTCGCCCGTCAACAGCTTTATAGCCACGATCAAACCAATTTGAAAGAGGGGCATCTTTCTTATCTGTGGCCTGCTGTGCAACCAATGGTTTTGCCAATTCAATCAAGGGCTCGTCTTTCCGCAGTAATAATGGGTGTGCGGAATCCTCCCGTCCACCGTGGTATATCCCCTGAACAGATGATAATGACCACCGCCGGGAAGTGGAATAGCCGGCCCGGTGCATCCGCGGATGACGTGCCTGTGTCCGTCATCAAACGAGGTTTCCGTATAGTAGGCATGGGTGTGCGGGACACCGCTGGGCGCCGGTTCGGTCGTTCCCAGATACCGGTGCCGGTGTCCCACATTGTAGGAGGTCACACCGGCAAAGTTGTGAACATGCAGCGCCTCCCCGTCCCATGAGATCAGATACATTTGGTGGGTATGTTGGTCATCATCGTCATGCCCATCCCGATGGTAAACCACGCCAAAAACTTCTCTACTTCTCCAGTCTTCTCTGCTTTTCCAATCCTTTTCATTCCTGTCACCTGTGTGCTTTCTGCCGCCCACGCAAAAACCCTCCCCCTCCATGTACATTCTTAAATTCAATGTATGAGAGAGAGGGTAAGTGGAGCTGGACGATCAAAATGTTTCCGACAAATTGGGCCGTCTATTCAAATTCAGGGGGTCACAATGCCCAAGAGACGTCATCATCCCTGGTATGACCATCTTACCTAAAAAAGGGCTATCCCGCGCAGACTTTGCCTGCACTGGGATAGCCCCCTTGCAACTAGCCCAATGAAGAGGCCGAATTCACCTAGTGTTTAAAGGAGTTTAAGATTCGCCTAGAGTTTAAGCCTGAGCACCAGGTCTCCGGCTTCCACGGCATCGCCTTCCCGGACCAGGATCTCTTCCACCACTCCGTCCTGGGAGGCCTGAATGGTCGTCTCCATCTTCATCGCTTCCGTCACCATCAGGTGCTCCCCTTTCTTCACCTTGTCTCCGACGGAAACGAAGATTTTCACCACTTTCCCCGGCATCGAAACGCCTACCTGAGACGGATCGTTCAGGTCGGCTTTCGGGCGGGACTGGACCGTCTCGCTGAGCGACTGGTCGACCACCTCAATCTCACGCGGTTGACCGTTCAGCTCGAAGTAAATCGTCCGCTTGCCGGTACGTTGCGGCTCGCCGACCGACATCAGCTTGATGTAAAGCGTCTTGCCCCGTTCGATCTCGACAGCAATCTCTTCTCCCGGCCGCAAGCCGTAGAAGAAGGTAGGCGTATCCAGCACCGAGACGTCCCCGTATTCCTCCAGGTGTTTCTGGTAATCCAGGAAGACCTTCGGATACAGGCAATAGGAAAGGACCTCTTCATGCTTGACGGGGCGCTTGAGCTTTTCTTCCAGCTCCTTTTCCACCGCCGCGAAGTCGACCGGCGGCAGCAGTTCGCCCGGCCGGCCCTTTAAGGGCTCCCTCCCTTTGAGGACGATCTTCTGCAGCCGCTCCGGAAACCCGCCGTACGGCTGGCCCATATAGCCCATGAAATAGTCCACTACCGAAGCGGGGAAGTCCAGCTGCTCGCCCCGTTCGTAGAGGGTTTTCTCGTCCAGTCCGTTTTGGACCATGAAGAGCGCGAAGTCGCCCACCATCTTGGAGGAAGGCGTCACCTTGACGATGTCGCCCAGGATGCGGTTGACCATGGCGTAGGCCTCTTTCACTTCCGGCCAGCGATCACCCAGGCCCACCGCCTTGGCCTGCTGCTCCAGGTTGGTGTACTGGCCTCCAGGCATCTGGTACTTGTAAATGTCAGCCGAACTGGCCTTCATGCCGCTTTCAAAGGGCTGGTAAAACTCCCGCACCTTTTCCCAGTAATCGCTCAGCGCCTGCAAGTTGTCCGGATTGAGGCCCGTCGCCCGCTCATCCTGGGCCAGGGCCGCCACCAAGGCATTCAGGCTGGGCTGGGAGGTGGTGCCGGACATCGAGCTGAGCGCCGCATCCACAATGTCCACCCCGGCTTCCGCCGCTTTCAGGAGCATCGCCAGCCCATTGCCGCTGGTGTCGTGCGTGTGCAGGTGGATGGGGATGCCTACCTCTTGCTTGAGCGTCCGGATGAGCTCGTATGCCGCATATGGCTTCAAGAGACCGGCCATATCCTTGATCCCGAGAATATGGGCGCCCGCTTTCTCCAGCTCCTTGGCCATCTGGACATAGTATTTCATCGTGTACTTGCTTTCGGCAGGATCCAGCACATCCCCCGTGTAGCAAATCGTACCTTCCGCAATCTTGCCGGCATTGCGCACCGCATCGATGGCCACCCGCATCCCGTCCAGCCAGTTGAGGCTGTCGAAAATCCGGAACAGATCGATTCCCCGCTTCGCCGCTTCCTTGATGAACGCAACCACCAGGTTGTCCGGATAATTGGTATATCCGACCGCGTTGGAACCACGCAGCAGCATCTGGAAGAGAATGTTAGGAATGCGCTCTCTCAGTTTGTCCAGGCGCTCCCAAGGGCTCTCCTTGAGGAAACGCATGCTCACGTCAAAGGTGGCACCGCCCCACAGTTCCAGTGAGAACAGTTCCGGAGCCAGGCGGGAGGTGGCTTCCGCAACCTTGACCATGTCATCGGTCCGCACCCGCGTGGCCAGCAACGACTGGTGCGCGTCGCGGAAGGTGGTATCGGTGACGAGCAACCGTTTCTGCGCAAGCACCCATTTTGCCAGCCCCTCCGGCCCCTGCTCATCCAAAATCCGCTTGGTGGACGGATAGGGGCCTTCACCAACCATCTGGCTTGCAAAGATTCGTTGCTGTTCCTCCGTAATCCGGGGCAGGGGCGGCTTGGCGAACACCGGTTTCTTCTCCACCGGACGTTCATTCACGATGACATGTCCGATATACTGCAGCAGTTTGGTTCCGCGGTTGCGGCGCTTGGGAATCCGGAGCAGATCGGGACGGCTGTCAATAAAGGACGTGTCATAATTCCCTTTCAGGAACTGCTCGTCCTGAATCACGTTCTCCAGAAACGGGATGTTGGTCTTCACGCCGCGGATGCGGAACTCCCGCAACACCCGGAGCATTTTGTCGGCCGCCATTTCAAACGTGTTGGCATAGGTGCAGGCCTTGACCAGGAGCGAATCATAATAAGGTGTGATCAGCGCCCCTGTGAAGCCATTGCTGCCGTCCAGCCGCACGCCGAATCCTCCCGGCGACCGGTAAGCCACCAGCCGCCCCGTATCCGGAAGGAAGCCGTTTTCCGGATCTTCCGTGGTAATCCGGCACTGAATGGCATAACCAGTGGTTGTGATCTGCTCCTGAGCCGGCACGCCGACCTCCGGATCCGTCAGCGGGTACCCTTCTGCCAGACGGATCTGCGCCCGCACCAGATCCACGCCGGTGATCAGTTCCGTTATCGTATGTTCCACCTGAATCCGCGGGTTCACTTCGATAAAGTAAAACTTGCCCTCGTCGGTGACCAGAAACTCCACCGTCCCCGCATTGGCATATCCCACCCGTTGCATCAGGCGCAATGCGGACTGGCAGATCTCTTCCCGCAGCTCCGGCGTCAGTGTACGGGCCGGAGCCACCTCCACCACTTTCTGGTGGCGCCGCTGGATGGAACAATCCCGTTCATACAGGTGAACCACATTTCCGTAGCGGTCACCCAGAATCTGCACCTCAATGTGCTTCGGCCGCTCGATCAATTTTTCCAGGTAAACCCGGTCATCGCCAAAAGCGGAACGGGCCTCCGAGCGGGCGCGGTTGAACGCCTCGGGCAGCTCCTCCGCCCGCTTGACGACGCGCATCCCCCGGCCCCCGCCGCCAGCGGCCGCCTTGATCATGATCGGAAGGCCGTGTTCAGCCACAAAACGCTCGGCATCCGCCAGATCCTGAATCGGCTCATCCGTGCCGGGGATCACCGGAATCCCTGCGGCAATCGCCTGCCTGCGGGCCTCCACTTTGTCCCCAAACATGTTGATATGTTCCGGGCTGGGGCCGATAAAAGTGATCCCCTCTTCCTCACAGCGGCGGGCAAACGTGGCGTTTTCCGCCAAAAAACCGTATCCGGGATGAATGGCGTCCACGTCATTCCGTTTGGCAATCTCGATAATCCCCTCAATATCCAGATAGGCCTCAATCGGCGCCTTGCCTTCTCCCACCAGATAGGCCTCATCCGCCTTGAACCGGTGCAGCGAAGCGCTGTCTTGCTCAGAGTAAATGGCCACCGTACGGATTTTCATCTCCGTACAAGCACGAAAAACGCGAATCGCGATCTCCCCGCGGTTGGCTACCAAGACTTTTTGAAACCTCTTGATTCCTCCCATGCCGAATCCTCTCTCTTCTTCATATGGAGTGAATTAGGGTCAATGACGTACTCGATAAAACAATCAAAAGGAAACAAAGCCATTCTATTTCCGGAAAAAGGTTATCCTATTATGGCGTATTACTCTAAATGAGTTATACTAATGCATAAAATAGTATAACAAAATGATCGGAAATGCAACCTCTTTCCCTGCTTTTCCCCTCAGTGGCTATCCTCTAAGCGGAGGAATCAAATCATGTGTCATGACAAGCAAGACGCTCAGGACAAAGATCAAGCCAAAATAGGCCAGGCCATACATCACGCGGGTGCGGGCCGGTACCCGGTAATAGGCGTCCTCGCGAATCGGGGAAAACTGTTCATCCGGCAAATAAGTCAGCTCAAGCTGAACAATCAAGCGTTCTCCCCCATCCTCCCCTTCTCCGCCCGGCCTGATCCCGTTCATCCGCACGGCGACCACCTCGCCATATGGAAAGGGAATCGTGCCTAGTTTTCCCAGACCCGGATAAAAAATGTCACAATACTTTTTCTGATCTTCCAGCCGGCTGTAAATCTGAAACTCAAGCTGACGGGTGTGTTCAGCGCCGGGAACTGGGATGCCGGCCTCCTCAAACTGCCGCCGGTTCACCTCCAGTGCCCATCGCACCTGGCTGTGCGGCTCTTTTTTCCGCCGCCAGCTTTGCACCAGCTGCCAGACAAACAAAATCCAGACCAGGCCCAGCAAAATCGATCGCAACCAGATCACGGCCAGCAAACCGATAACCAGGCCGGCCACCCATAACCAGCGGGAGATCGCCGTGACGATCCGGCCTCCATCCAAGGGATGAATCGGCAGCAGGTTGATCAAATTGATAAAAAACCCAAACCAGGCCACCAGCAGCAACACCGGCATCTCCAGGCTCCGGCCAAGCCAAAGGCAGACCAACGCGCCGATGCTGCCCACCAGCGGGCCGGCATAGGCAATGTATGCCTCTGTCTCCGCGTCAGGCGGCGCCTTTTTCATCGTGACCAGCGCGCCGACAAAAGGGATGAAAGCAGGCGCTGAAACCGGCAACCCCTTGCGCTTGGCGGCCAGCAGGTGGCCCATCTCGTGGACAAAGATCATCAGGACAATCCCGATGGCAAACTGCCACGGATAAATCAGGGCATAGGTGCCCATCATCAGCAACATGCTCCAAATCGTTCCGCCAACCTTCCCCAACTTGAGCAGGGGCAAGAGGAATTTCAGCTTCCCGCCAAATGCCAGCAGAAAGGCCCCCAGCCCGGCGAGTACCTTCCACAACCTCCCTTGTCCTCCACCGCCACCGCGGCCGCCTGATGCGGCGGCCCTGCCGCCATCTTGGGCAGCGTCCCAATCTTCGTTTGACCGCGACATTTCCTCACCTCCGACTAGTTCTGGGCCAGTGCCTCGCTCACCTCGCACACGCGATCCAGAAAATGCTCAATCTCTTCCCGCGTCTTTCGCAACTTGCTCACAAAACGAATCGTCTCCTTGCCGTCAAAAAATGCCACAAAGCTGGGGATGCCGAAAATATCATAACGCTCCACCAGTTCCGGAAAGCGATCCCGGTCCACCTTGACAAAGCGTATTTTTCCCTGGTACGCCTTTTCCACATCCGGCATAAATGGATCGATAAACTTGCAATCTTTGCACCAGTCCGCATGAAACATGGCCACCACGGTGCCCGTCGCGATTGTCTCAGCGAATTGCGCCACATCTTCAATCGCTTGCACTTCCGATCACCTCCCAGTTCCCATCATTCTACCACGAGTCTCTCCTTTTCACACACGACTGAAAACTGCGTAACCGTTCTTATCACGCCCGCACGCACTTCCCTCATGCCAACTCCAGACAGTCCCAATCCTCTCCCGCAAGCGCCTGGCGGAATGCTGCCTCGACATGCGGATGGCAGGTTAAAAAGAATACCTGGCGCTGCCGGCTCAGCTGGGTGATCGTCTCTACCGCGGATGCCATCCGCCGGGGATCAAAATTGACCAGGATATCATCCATGACGAGGGGCAACACCACCTTGCCGCTGTATTCCTCGACCAAGGCAAGACGCATCGCCAGCAGCAATTGTTCCACCGTACCCCGGCTCAGCCGTTCGGGCGGAAACCGCTCCCCGTCATGGCGTTCGACCAACAACTCCCGCTGCCCCAACGGCGCCAGTATCCGGAGATAGCGGCCGTCCGTCAATTGCGCAAAGTACTCGGAGGCCCGCTGCAGGGCAAGCGGCTGTCGCTCCCGTTCAAAAACGGCCATCGCCTCCTCCAGGACCGCCCGGGATAAAACCACCGCCGACCACTGCATGGCCTGTTTTTGGAGTTCGGCTTTGAGCCGTGCAGCCTCCTGCTCAGCCTCCCCCAACGCCGCTTCGCTCTGAAGCGCCTCCAGCCGCTGCGCCAGCCGGCCCCGTTCTTCCAGGCGGGCAGAATATGCCTGCATCTGCTGCGCCAACTCCGCCTCCAGGCGCTGCCGCTCCGCAGCAAGCCGGCCTTCTCCCCGACGGTGCCATTCATCCATCAAGGCTTGCCATTGCGGTTGCGCGAACCACTCGCCAAACGATTCCTGAATCGCGCATGCCTCCCGCAGGCAGGACGCCTCATGCTCTGCCGCTTCGATTTGACGATTGAGCCGTTCCGCCTCCTGCCTCAACCGCTCCGCCATCTCAGCCAGGCGCCGCCGCTCCCGGCGGCTTTTTGCCGCCTTGCGACGGAAGGCCAGGGCCAAGGAGACAGCTATCAGCAAAAGGATCACGCCGAGACTGAGGGAAAACAGGTTTTGTCCGCCGTTCCAGATCTGAACCAGCAGCCACCAGCTGGACGGCAAGGCGAGCGACAATGCCAGGAACAGGCCCGAAAGCGATTGTGCCGTTTCGCCGTCTTTGTGGCCGCGATCATGTGACTCGGTCTCCACCAGCTGCCGCTTCACCTCTTCCCTCCGTCCGTAAAGCGCCTTCAGCCGCGCTTCATGCTCGGATAACCGCTCTCTGAGATCGCCCGCACGCTGGTAAGGTTCGGGCTCTCCCTTTGCCTTTTGCTGCCTTGCCCCCAGCTCCCGCAACCTTCGATAGGGCGCGAAAAGCTGGGCGACGCGCTCAAGGCGGCTTAACTGTTCTTGCCGATTCCCGATTTCCTGCTCCAGACGGCCAATTTCCTCGTTCACCCGCTCCAGCCGCTTTCTCAAGCCAACCGCCTGTTCCTGCTGCTTGCGCCAGTGCCGGCATCTCTCTTCAAGCGCGTCCAAATGCTGCAGGATATGAAGAATCCGGCCGGATTTGGCGCGCGGCCGGAACAGTTCCGCTTCCCGTTCAGCCAGCTTTTTTTGCACACGTTCCAGAGAGATTCCGGTTCCCGCAAGCGTGTTGTACAAAAAAGGGGTCAGGGCTTCTTCTTCCAGCCACCGTACCTGCTGCAAATCATCCAATCCAAAAGCAAACAGTTGCCTGAACGTTTGTTTGTCGATCCTCCCCAGCCATTCCTTCAGCCAGTCCTCCCCCGCCGTTTGCCCGTCCGGTAAATAAACGGTCAGCTGGCCGGATACCCGCTCCTTCCCCAGGCGCTGGATTTGCACACACAGACCGGTCTCATCCTCCATCCAGATGGAACCGCCGAAGGGGCCGCCCTTGGACGGCTCATACCGGTGCGGCGAGTTGCGCGGCTCGAACCCGAACAAAATTCCCCGGATAAATCCGAGCAAGGTGCTCTTCCCCGCTTCGTTATGTCCCACAATCAACTGGAGACGTGGATGGATCTCCCATTCCTGATTGCGCCAGTGGCCGAACCCGTCAATCCGCAGCTTGCGAATCCGCCGCAAACTCATCGCCCTCCCTCCCGTTCCGAAAGCAACAAGGACAAGAGGAGGCTCTCCACCTCAGCGAAAATTCCTTCCCATTCCTCTCCCGTCCACGCTTCCAGGTATCTCCTGGCTGCAGGATGCGTCCAGAGGGCCTTCAGCGGGGGCAACTCTTCCGGCTTTTGGCCATGGCCGGAGGATCGCAGCCGCCCGCATGCGGACAACACTTCGCGGATAAAAGGCGGAACAGTTTGGCGATCAAAAGGCGGCAGCGTGCGGTTGACAGCCTCATCCAGCCACATCCAGGCGGCGGTGGACTGGCCGTTCTTCCCGCCGACTTGGCTGTTCACCTCGTCGTTGAGCAGCGCCAGCACGTCCTCCAGCACCAGAGGATTCCTCAGGCGGGGAGCCAGCGTGGTCATCCCCTGAAGCACGAGGCGAACCATGGCGGCCCGGCCTCCCAGCTCCTCCTGCAAAGCGGCCAGCGCGGCCCGGATCCGACGCAGCATCTCCTCTTCCGCTTCCGCCCCTGTCAGATCCACCTCCAGCTCCTGCCATATCACTTCACTTAATGGCACAAACTGGATGGCCTCCACCTGTCCATCCCGCACCTCCACGAGATAACCGCCCTTCTCCCCTTGCTCCTTCATGCTTCTGCCCTGCAGATTGCCGGGGTAAACCACCCATGGCGCCTCATGCAAAATCTGGCGCTTGTGGACATGGCCAAGCGCCCAATAATCCATGCCGCATGCGACCAGTTCGCTCAGACGGCAAGGAGCATAGTTTTCATGCCCTCCCATCCCGTCCACATTGGTGTGGTGCATCGCGATGGCAAAAGGCACCATCGGGTCCCGCCGGTATTCGGACAGAATATTTTCCTGAAAACGGGCTGTCGGATAGCTGCGGCCGTATACGCGCGCCACCTCTTGTCCCCCTTTGCGAAAAGGAATTCCTTCAACGCGCTGGGAAGAAAAAAGGTGGGCCGTCGGCGGCCACTCCAGCTGCGCATGCGGCCCATCCTGGGGGTCGTGATTGCCCCGGATGACAAAACTGTGAATGCCCGCCTCATACAGCCGCCAAAGCCCCCTTTGCAGCACCATCTGGCCAGCCAGCCGCCCGTCTGCCACTTCGTAGAGATCACCGCTCAAACAGAGAAAATCCACCCGCTTCTCGATGCAGAAGCGGATCAGGCGGTTGAACGAGGCCACCGACGACTGCCGCACCGCCTCGTCGATCGGTGCCGGTAAACGAGACAGCCCCTTGAAGGGGCTGTCCAAGTGCAAATCGGCTGCGTGAAAAAAACGAAAATGGACCATCTCCTCTCTCCTATCCTTTTGGCTTCGCCGCCGATCCGTTGCGGGTCAACTCCAAGAAATGCCGCAGGATGCGGGCCGTCAAACCCCAGATCACCTTGTCCTCGTAGCAATAGAAATATTCCGGGAGAGTATAGGTACGCCACTTGTAGTTGCGTCCGCCAGGGATCAAGTGAAACGGAAAATCCTCGGCTGGAGTGGCCTTCACAGGGACATCAAACCGCAGCGGCTGCATCTGATACAGAACAGACAACGGCACGACAAAAACTTGCGCCACCTCACTCGGGTTGGGCACAACCGCATCATAAGGAATTTTCCCCACAAAGGGAATGATCATCAGCGGGAAGGAGCCGACGAGGACGTCCAGCGGGCCGTACACCTTGACCTGATCCGATCTCAGGCCCAGCTCCTCGCACGTTTCCCTGACAGCGGCCGCCTCCTCGTCGGCGTCATTTTCGTCCACTCTTCCTCCGGGAAAACAGATTTCACCGGGCTGCCGTTTCAGGTGATGCGCCCGCACTTCAAACAATACCCCAAGCTCCCCGTCCGATTCGACCAAAGGCAGCAATACGGCCGAGCGAACATAGAGATGTTGGTCAAGAATTTTCCTTTCCCGGCCACGAAACTGCCGTTCAATCCGCTCAAGAAGCCCGCCCGTCGTCATGCGTCTTGTCTCACCTGGCCCCATTCCTCTTGTCTTGTTTCTTCCCATTATAGATCAGCCGCCAGAAGTTTCCCACCGCCAGAGAGACAAATCTGTGCAAAATATTTCCTTCACCATTTCTCCGAAAAATTTCTCTTTACAAGAACCAATCTCGTGTTATAATACAGTTAGCTGTTATCATACAGAGTGCTTTTCATGATGTTGTTCCGATACACAGGTGGGGAGGTGAATCCCTTTGAACCTGGACGTTCATATCACTCCGGCGGCAGCGGCGTTTTACCGTCAGGAAATGGAGCTGTCCGCGGACCAGGCGCTGCGGTTGTTTGTCCGCATCGGCGGCTTTGGTTGCGGCGGCTACTCCATCGGCGTGCAAGTGGATCGGCCTACCGCTCGCGATCACAGGGTTCAGGTAGGCGGAGTGACCTTCGTCATCAGCCCGGATGATTCATGGTATATGGAGGGATTGGTCATCGACCACGACCCCATCCATGGCATCTGTTGCGCAAGCAGGCACTGTGACGACTTGCATCATCCTGACCTGCCGGAACAACCTTTCGCCTTGGCCGTTTGATGCATACCCACTTTACCCCAGTTTATCTGATTTGCACCCTAATATGTGAATGATTCCTTACCCCTGATCCCCTTTTATAGGGGCTTTTTCTTTTTTTCGCCACTCCTCCACTTGACGAGATCCGTGACGAGTGTCATAATTTTGGTTATAAGGCTAGAAGTAGCAGCATGTTAAAGTTTTACCTGACATATAAATCCTAAAGAGTAGGAAAAAGAAGTTGTTTCAATTGCTGTTTTCTACGAAGAATGGGACCCGAAACGAACGCGTCAGCAAGGCCCTTCTTTGTTGAGATAGAGATTGGATAACTTCTTTTTTCTTTACTCTTTTTTAAGTGTCTGACATTTTAGCACTCTCGTTTCTTGTTTGCTGCTATTTCTAGAACATTTATACAGCAACCCATTTTCGCAAGGAGGGATCGTATCGTGAAGGCATTGTTGTTGGCTGGTGGTCTTGGCACACGTCTTCGCCCGCTGACGGAAGACTTGCCCAAACCAATGGCTCCTCTGGGGAATCGCCCCTGGCTGGAACACCTGATCCTGCACCTCAAGCAGGAAGGGATCGAACAGTTTGTGATCGCCGTCAAGCACTATCCCGAGGTGATCCAGCGGCATTTTGGCGATGGAAGCCGGTTAGGGGTGGAGATCCAGTATGCCGTTGAGAAGCAGCTTCTCGGAACAGCAGGCGCCATCAAAAATGCTGAACCCATGCTGAGTGACCAGTTTCTCGTCATTAATGCCGATGTGGTGCAAATGGCTCCCCTCCTGCCCCTTCTGGAATTCCATCGCAGTCATGGAGGAGCTGTGACGATCGGTTTGACACGGGTTGAAGATCCTTCTGCGTATGGGGTTGTCGAACTGACTTTGGATGGAAAGATTACACGCTTTGTCGAAAAGCCTCCGCGTGATCAGGCTCCTTCCAATCTCATCAACGCGGGAATTTATGTCATGAAAAAAGAGGTGCTGGAATTCATCCCTGCCAACCAAGAAGTCTCCATCGAGCGCGAAACCTTCCCGCTGCTCATCGAGCAGGGAGCAGGCGTTTACGGCACCGTCATCGAAGGATATTGGATGGACATGGGCACGACAGAAAGATACCGTCAGGCCCACTGGGATATCCTGGACGGCAAGGTGCCTCTCCAATTGCCTGCCACGCGCCAGAAACAAGGTGTTTACCTGGGGAAAAATGTACAAATCGGCAAGGGAGTCATCCTGGTTCCGCCCGTCCTGATCGGCGATCATGTCGTGCTCGAAGACAACAGTACCATCGGACCGTACGCGGTCATCGGGAATCACAGCCGGATTGGAAAAGGATCGAGCTGTTCCCGTTCGATCATCTGGGAAAGCACCTCCATCGCATCCGGATCGTATGTGGTGGACTGCATCCTCTGTGATCACCTGCTGACCGGGGCAGACCAAATGATGCACGGAGCTGTCATCAAGCTGAAGATGGATCGGCGGCATCTGCAAAAATCCGGAAAAATGGCGGTGGCAAAAGCATGAAACTTTTATTTATCGGTACTTATCCTCCCACACGTTGCGGCATCGCCACCTTCACCCATCATCTGCGGCAGGGGATCATGGAGGCGCATCACCTGTCTGACGAGACGCTTCCGGTAGCCTCCATCCTTCCAGACAGCGACACCGAAACCCCACGGAATGTTCGAACACTGCTCAAACACCGTCTAGAAGATTATGTGCGGCTGGCTGAATGGATCAACGACAGTGATATCGATGTCATCAGTTTGCAACATGAGTTCGGCATCTTTGGCGGCGAGGCCGGACGATACATCGTCTCCTTCCTCCGCTTGCTGAACAAGCCGGTCATCACCACGTTTCACACCGTCTTTGAACAACCTCAGGAACCCTACAAAAGCGTGCAGGCGGAGATCATCCGTTACAGTGACCGGGTGATGGTCATGAACCGACTGGCGGTTTCTTACCTGACCAATCATTATCCGATCCACCCGGACAAGATCGTCTTCCTGCCGCATGGCGCTCCCAAACCTCCAGCCTTGCCAAGGGAGACCATCCGGAAACATCACGGCCTGGACAATCGCAGGGTGATGATGACCTTTGGCCTTCTGAGTCCCGGGAAAGGGATCGAGATGTTGCTCCAGATCCTACCCGATGTGATTGCAGAGGTGCCTGATCTGCTCTATGTCATCGCCGGACAAACACACCCGGAAATCAAAAAACAGATCGGTGAGCGTTACCGGGAAGAATTGGAAGACTGGGTAGCCCGAAATCACCTGGAGGAACACGTCCGCTTTGTCAACCGGTATCTGTCGGAGGAAAAATTGAGCGAGTTGCTGGTCGCCTGTGATCTGTATGTGACCCCCTATCCGGGCATGCAACAGATCACCAGTGGTACCCTGGCCTACGCCGTCGGTCTGGGACGGCCCATCCTCTCCACACCTTATGCGCATGCCCGTGATCTGTTGCATGATTATCCCGAACTGCTCCTTCCTTACGACCAGCCCGGTTTGTGGCGGCAACAACTGATCCGTTTGCTGGGCGATCGGGAGACACTGGCCCGCTATGAACAAGCGATGCAGGGGCTGGGACGCGAGATGAGCTGGCATGCGGTCGGCCGCAAATTTTATCACGTCTGTCTCAAAATGACGGGTTCGAAGGTGGTGAAGTAACAATGATCCAACGGGTGAGTTTCCGTCATCTGTTCCGCCTGAGCGACGATGTTGGATTGCTGGAACATGCCAATCACCTGATCCCGCGGCGTCAGGAAGGATACACCACCGATGACAATGCCCGGGGGCTGTGGTGCGTCCTCTGGTGGTTAAAGCTGCTGCCGCAAGGGCCCCTGGCCGAACGATTGAACCGGCTGGCTGAAACGTACCTGGCATTTCTCCATTGGAACCAGCTGGAAAACGGCCATTTCTATAACAACATCGACTATACGCGAAAGCGGGAACCGGAAGAACCATCCGACGACTGCCTGGGCCGCGCCATGTGGGCTCTTGCCTTTGCCTCTTTCCACGCCCCACAGGAAGCGCACCGCCAGCTTGCCCAACAAATGTTCTGGAAGGCGCTTCCTCAAGCCGCCCAACTGGCCTACCCGCGGGGATGCGCTTACGCGCTCGCCGCCTGTGTCCTGTATGCCGGCCAAGCCCCAAAAGCCCGGGATCAGCTGGAGCCGCTCATTGAACAACTCTCCGGCAAACTGGTATCCATGTACGAACAATCGGCCAGTCCGGGATGGAACTGGTTTGAACCCGCAATGACCTACAGCAACGGCCTCCTTCCCTGGGCACTGCTTGCCAGCGGGCATTACCTGCAAAACAAAAAGGTTCTCCAGATCGGAATGGATTCGCTGGATTTCCTGCTGACAAAGATGCGTCATCCCGTTCACTTATTTATCCAGCCCGTCGGAAACCGGGGCTGGTGCACCAAGGCATCCCGCAGCGAGTGGGACCAGCAGCCGGTCGATGTCCTGAAGCTGGCACTGGCTGCCGCCAAGGCGTACGAAATCAGCGGCAATCCTGAATACGGTGACGTGCTCAAGCGGTGCCGGCAATGGTTTTACGGCGAGAACCGCCTCGGCAAGATGATGTGCTTGCCGGAAGAGGGAGCGGGACTGGACGGGTTAAACCCTGACGGCCCCAACCCGAACGCAGGCGCGGAATCCACCCTCTCCTTCCTCCTCACAGAGCGAATCTTTTGCGAGCACATGATCCAGTCACAGGAAGGGCATTCTTACAATATCGAAGCCACGGCGGAAACCGTGTTGATTGAAAGCAGGGTGATGGAAATCATCCCTCGTTAGTCCACAGAAAGTTGACGAGAACAAGGGGGGATACCGATGCAGCCATATCCGCTTTTATTGCAACCGGTTTTCAAGGAACGCATCTGGGGTGGAACCTGGCTTCGCGAGACGTTCGGCTATCCGCTCAATGGGGAGGCGATTGGCGAATGCTGGGCCATCTCTGCGCATCCCCACGGCTGCAGCCGGATTGCCAACGGCCCCCTGTCTGGCAAGACACTGGATGAAGTCTGGCATGCCTTCCCGGAATGGTTCGGCACCAAGCCAGGCACGCCCTTCCCGATCCTGGTCAAAATGATCGACGCGGCGCAAGATCTGTCCATTCAGGTTCATCCGGACGATCATTGGGCCAGGGTGCTGGAAGGCGAACCGATGGGCAAAACGGAATGCTGGTATGTCCTGGACGCCGAACCCGGCGCGAAGATCGTCTACGGGCACACAGCGCGCCGGCAAGAAGAGCTGGAGGCGATGATCCGGGAAGGCCGGTGGGAGGAACTGTTGCGCCATGTCCCCGTCGAAAAGGGGGATTTCATCTATGTGCCCGCAGGGACGGTACACGCCCTGTGCCAAGGCGTGCGGGTGCTGGAAGTGCAACAAAGCTCCGATGTCACATACCGGCTCTATGACTACGGCCGTCTGGACAAAAACGGCCAGCCGCGAGAACTGCACCTGGAGAAAGCGATGCAGGTCATTCGGATACCTTCCCCCAGCTTGCAGCCAAACAAGGTGCTGAAAAAAGGCATCGCCACCTCCTTTCCGTCAGGGCCCCATTTCCAGGTGGAACACTGGGACGTGTCAGATGAACTTTCCTTTGTCTCGCATGGACCGTTTTATACCGTCAGCATCCTTGAGGGAGAAGGCGAACTGCGCATCGATGAGCAAATCTTCCCGTTGCAAAAAGGAGATCATCTTCTCGTTCCCGGCGCCATCTCCTTTCAACATTTCCACGGTTCGTTCCAGGCTATTGCCACCTTTGTACCGGACACGAAACACTAGCTAAAACCAATCCTGCGGAGGTGATCGAACCGTTGCGTATCGGGATTCTGGCACCCATCGCCTGGCGGACGCCGCCGCGAAAATACGGCCCCTGGGAACAGGTTTGCGCCAATCTTGCCGATGGCCTGGTTGAACGGGGACATGAGGTATATCTCTTCGCCACCGGAGATTCCGCTACCCGGGCCAAGCTGGTCTCCGTCTGCCCGGAGCCGCTGGGGGAGCATCCGGAACGGCCCTCCCGTCCCTGGGAGATGATCCACATCGGCCACGCGCTGGAGATGGCCGACAAGCTCGAACTGGATCTGCTCCACAATCACATGAACTACTTCCCCTTGCCCTTTGCGCGTCTCATCCGCACGCCGATGGTCACGACGCTGCACGGGGCAGCCTTGTTGGAAGCTGACTCCCGGGTCGCATACCGGCACTATCCCGAACTGCCCTACATCTCCATCAGCCACGCGGAGCGGCAGGGATGTCCGGAGCTGAATTACATCGCCAACGTATACAACGGCATTCGCCTGGAGGAATTTGACTTTGTCGGGCAAACAGGGGAATACCTGCTTTTCATCGGCCGCATCTGCCCAGACAAGGGAACCGACCTGGCCATTGAAGTGGCGCGGAAATCCGGATTGCCGTTAATCATCGCCGGCATTGTGCCCCAAGGGCAAGAGGAGTTTTTTTCGGCCAAAATCCGTCCCTGGATTGACGGCAAACAGATCCAATTCGTGGGAGAGGTCGGACCTGTGGAACGCAACCGCCTGATGGGCGGCGCCCTCGCCTTGTTGCATCTGGTCCGGGCACCTGAGCCGTTTGGCCTCGTGATGGCGGAAGCGATGGCCTGCGGAACCCCGGTCATCGGCTTTGGCCTCGGATCGGTGCCGGAAGTTGTCCAACACGGGAAAACCGGGTTTGTCGTCTCCAGCGTGGACGAGGCAGTCCGCCAGATCGGAAAGCTGTCCACCCTCCGGCGACAGGACTGCCGCCGCTGGGTGGAAGAGATGTTCACGCTGGAGCAAATGGTTTCGGGCTACGAACAAGCTTTTCGCGAGTTTCTGTCCGGCGCGCCGGAAGGACGGCGAAACCACTTGTCACAAAAAAACGTCTTTATTTTTAAATGAAATTTTATCCATCACGACTTCCGGAGGTGGTTTCGTTGTCCCGTCTGTTCTTTCGGACCTCCCCATCCATGCGCATGATTTTCCTTCTCGGCTGCTTGATCATGGTCTTAAGCGCCTGCGGCACTTCAAGCGCAAATTCGGGCAGCAGCGGCAAGGAAGACGGGGCAGGGTCCGTCCCGGTAGAATTCAAAGTGGAGGACGTACAACTGGAGAAACTGGGTGAGTTGCAATCCCGGCCGGCCGGTGCCTATTGGGTGACTGAAAACGACAAAACGTACCTTGTGGTTACAGCCGGCGAAAAACCGTCAGCCGGCTACGCCATCGAAATAAAGGAAATCACTTACAATGGGGAACAGTTGCAAGTCATCGCCCAGCTCAAGGGACCGGGCCCCGGTGATATCGTCGCCGAAGTGCTCACCTATCCGATGATTGTCCTCTCCATCCCGGATGCAAAGCTTCACGAGGTACCGGCCACTGTCGAATGGACAGAAAAATAGCCATCCCGAACCATCATGGTTCGGGATGGCGCATCTTCCGGCAGGCACGCATGCAACATGAGCCTGAATTCACGCAAACTGCCTGTTGAGATTGGCCATCTCAATGGCCGAAACCGCCGCATCCCAGCCTTTGTTGCCGGCTTTCGTTCCCGCCCGCTCGACAGCTTGCTCAATCGTGTCCGTGGTCAGCACGCCAAAGATCACCGGAACCTCGCCGTTCAACGCCAGATGGCCGACCCCTTTGGCCACCTCATTGGCCACATAGTCAAAGTGCGGTGTCGCCCCACGGATCACCGCCCCCAGCGTCACCACTGCGTCAAAGCGGCCACTCTCGACCATTTTCCGGGCCATAAAGGGAATTTCATAGGCACCGGGAACCCAGGCCACCTCCACATCCTCTTCCGATACCCCATGACGCCGGCAGGCATCCAGCGCCCCTTCCAGCAATTTTTCCGTGATGAACGTGTTGAACCGGCTGACGACAATACCGATCCGCAACCCCTGGCCTGTCAACATGCCTTCCCATACTTTTGCCATCTCATTCCAACCCCCTGATTCGTCGGAAACGGTACTCGCTCATCGACAAGCAAGTCTGTAAATGAAGTGAGTCTACAAATGGAGCAGGTGGCCCATCTTGTACTTCTTGGCCTTCAGGTACTGATAATTGGCTGCCGTCGGCGGGATCTCGATCGGCACCTGTTCCACCACTTCCAGGCCATACCCTTGCAACCCGTGAAGTTTTTTCGGGTTGTTCGTCAAAAGGCGCATCTTCCGCACGCCGAGATCGCGCAGGATCTGCGCGCCGATGCCGTAATCCCTCAGATCAGCGGGAAAACCCAGCTTTTCGTTTGCCTCCACTGTGTCCAGCCCCTGATCCTGCAACTGGTATGCCCGCAGCTTGTTCAGCAAACCGATTCCACGGCCTTCTTGCCGCATGTAAAGCAGGACGCCCCTCCCCGCCTCGCTGATCTGCCGCAGGGCGGCATGCAGCTGCGGCCCGCAGTCACAGCGCTGGGAACCAAACACATCCCCCGTCAGGCACTCCGAGTGGACCCGGACCAAAACGGGCTCGTCGGGATGGATCTCCCCCTTGACAAGCGCCAGATGTTCCTTGTCATCGACACGATTCGAATAGCCGACTGCCAGAAAGTCCCCGTAATCGGTCGGGATCGTCACCTCCACTTCCCGCTTGATCAGTGTCTCCCGGCGTTTCCGGTATTCAATCAGATCGGCAATCGAGATGATCTTCAATCCGTGCCGCTTGGCCATTTCCAGCAATTCCGGCAAACGGGCCATCGTCCCGTCCTCTTTCACCACCTCGCAAATCACACCGGCAGGGTAACTTCCCGCCAAAATGGCCAAATCCACCGCTGCCTCCGTGTGGCCGGCCCGGCGCAACACCCCGCCTTTTCGGGCGATCAACGGAAAAACATGGCCCGGCCTGCGAAAATCGCTCGGCTTGCTGGACGGGTCGATGAGCGCCTGAATTGTCGCGGCCCGCTCGTGGGCGGAAATGCCCGTCGTCGTCGAACGGTGATCCACGGAGATGGTAAAGGCCGTTCCATGCGGATCGGTATTGTGATCCACCATGGGTGGCAATTGCAATTCAGCCGCTCGCTCTTCCGTAATCGGTGTGCAAACCAGCCCCTTGCCGTGCGTGATCATGAAGTTGATCACTTCTGGTGTCGCCTTCTCCGCCAGCGCCACCAAATCCCCTTCATTCTCCCTGTTTTCGTCATCCACGACCAGGATGATTTGCCCCTCTTTCAACGCCTCCACCGCAGATGGAATCGAATCCAGCATCCCGCTCATGATGTTCCCCCCTTCATCGCGAAGCGCACCGAATCACAAGAACCCCTTCTCCTGCAGGTAGGACGGGCTCAATGTCTGGCGCGTTTCCAGGTAACCGCTTTGCTCCAAGTAGTGCCGGACATACTTGCCCAACATGTCCGCCTCCAGGTTGACCGTGTCACCGACCCGTTTGAACTGGAGGATCGTCTGCTCCAGTGTGTGCGGGATGATCGAAACGCCAAAACGATCCGCCTTGACATCCACCACGGTCAGGCTGATGCCGTCCACCGCCACCGATCCCTTGGGCACCAGTTGCTTGAGAAACGATTCTGGCGCCGCAAATTCAAAAAGAACCGCATTGGCGATCGCGTCACGGCGGACCACCCGGCCTGTGGCGTCCACATGACCGCTGACGAAATGCCCTCCGAAACGGCTTTCGGGCGTCATCGCCCGTTCCAGGTTCACGGGAGATCCCGGCTGCAACTGGCCCAGATTGGTGCTTTTCATCGTCTCCGGCATCACGTCCACCTCAAACCACTGCCCCGGCTCATAGCGGGTGACCGTCAGGCAGACGCCGTTGACGGCAATGCTGTCGCCCAGCTGCACCTTCTCAAGCACCTTTTTGGCGCCGATGGCCAGCTGCATGGCCTGGGAACCCTGCCGCCGGATGGATGTCACCTTGCCGATCTCCTCAATAATTCCCGTAAACATCCGCACGCCCCCTTTCCTCAAAACCATGGCGCAACCTATGGTGCCACGTCATGGGTGTAAACAGGTGTTCCAATCAGGCAAAAATCCTCGCCAACCTGCTCCATTCGCACATCCATCAGGCGCACCGCCGCAGCCATCTCAGGCCACCCCGTGCCGTCAAAGGGTGTCGGCGCCTGGCGGCCGCCGATCAATTTCGGCGCGATAAAGGCCACCACCTGATCTACCAGCCGGCGCTCCAACAGCGCAAAATTGAGCGTGCCGCCGCCTTCCGCCAGGACGGAGGTCACGCCGCGCTTGCCAAGCTCTTTCATCGCCGCTGCCAGCTCCACCCGCATGGAGGGCTCCCCGGACTTGCCGTCCGGCGATGGTACAGCCGGCACGACGGCCACCTCAACGCCCAGCTCCTGCAATCGGGCGCGCTTTTCCTCCGGCGAGCCGGCCGTCGTAAAGATGAGCGTCGGCGCCTGGCCATCGCGCACCAGGCGGCAATCCAGCGGCAAGCGCAACTGCGAGTCCACCACCACCCGCAACGGCTGCTTGTTTCCTTGATCAAACCGTACGGTCAACTGCGGATCATCCTGCAGCACGGTATTGATTCCCACCATCACCGCATCGTGCTCTCTGCGCATCCGGTGCACCTGCCGGCGGGCCGCCTCTCCTGTCACCCAGCGGCTGTCTCCCGTGTATGCGGCCAGTTTTCCGTCCAGCGTGGCGGCCGTCTTCACGGTCACAAAGGGCCGTCCCGTCTCTGCCCACTTGAAAAAGAAGCGATTGAGGCGTCGCGCCTCCTCTTCGCAGACTCCCACCACAACCTCCAGGCCGGCGCTTTTCAGCCGCGCAATCCCCGAACCTTGCACGAGCGGATTGGGGTCGCGGCATGCGACCACCACTTTCCGGATCCCGGCCGCGATAATCTGTTCCGTGCATGGCGGGGTTTTTCCGTAATGGTTGCAGGGCTCCAATGTCACATACAGCACCGCGCCGGCCGCTTTCTCACCAGCCATCCGCAGCGCGTGGACCTCCGCGTGGGGCTCTCCTGCCCGCAAGTGAGCCCCCATCCCGACAAGTTCGCCGTCCCGCACGACGACCGCACCCACCACCGGGTTTGGAGAGGTCTGCCCCAGCGCAGCCGCCGCCAATTGCAGCGCAAACCTCATCCATTCGGCATCCTGCATCCATTCATCTCCCTTTACCGCTTTTATCGATCAAAAAAGCCCCGTACCTTCGACGGGGCGTTGCATCGATGAGCAAAATGATCATGGCGCTCTGATCGTCCGCACATGTGTTCGTTTCTCAATAACCGCTAAGGCCACAAGAAGGCACACCATCTCCCTGGCTTGGCATCTCCGCCGGCGTTGCGGAGACAGAAAACAGCTGCGGTCTCTCGCGCCGCCGGGAAGCCAAGGTGTATCCGCCTTGGCGTGCACTCCTTCCCGGGAATGCGCACATGCAGGCATTCAGAGGCCATGGTGTTTGGTCATCCCTTCTCCCATCCAGACTATACTGTCGGTTTCGGAATCTCACCGAATCCACCGCTTGCGCGGGTCACGGACTGAGGCGCTCTCTTTTGAGGCACCATCACCGCCGGTCGGGAATTTCACCCTGCCCCGAAGGTCCAATCACCATGTTACCTGGCATTCAGTTGTCCTACAACATCGACGAATGTTGTTGAGCCTAGTATAGCTGAAAACGGAGCCGTTGTCTATAACACCCTCATACACGCAACCGCTGATGGCGCTGTTGGTGGCGGAACAACCGGTACTCAAGATGCGGCTGGAGAACAGGTTTGGGTTGTGCCGGCGCTTCAGCAGTGGTCAACTGAAGAATCATGCCGCTCATGCCGAAAAAGATCACAGCCACCTGAGGCAAGAACATCGGGTGATCCACCAGCCCCTGCGTCGCCAGGACAACAAAGACACCGGCAAAAAGCGGGGCAAAGATGTGCTTTTCAGCCATCAGCTGGAACAGCCCTTTGATGACGAAAACCTGCATCCACAAGAACAGTCCCAGTCCCACAATGCCCAATTCCACAGCAATCGATAAAAGGGTGTTGTGAGCATGCGGCAGAGGATCCGGGTACAATCTCAGCCACGGTTCCACAAACCACATGTTCGCCAGGCCAATCCCGGTCAGGGGCTTGTCAATGAACAACTCCAATCCTGTACGCCAAATCTCCAGCCGCGTATCCAGCGATTTCCAGATCAATTCCCCTCTGGGCAACCAGTCTATCTTGAAAAAACATAACGTCAAAAGGATGGCCATGGCGCCTGTCAGGAAGGGCAAAGCCGCTCGCCGGTACCGGATAAACAAATAGAAAAATGTGCCGGCCAGCCATCCGAACATCCCGCCGCGCGATCCGGTAAAATACAGCGCGCCGAGCAAAAGCAGCATCTCCAGCGCGACCAAAACGCGCCGTGAACGGGCGGAGCGTTCCCACACCCACATGCCCAGCACCAGCAACACCGCATACCAACAGGCCGCGAAGTTGGGATTGTTAAAACTGCCCGAGATCCGTTCCTCCGAAAGGGGAACAAAGGGAGCCCAGCCCATCAGCCAGGTAAACCAGCCCGGCTCAGTAGGCAGTTGACCCATCTGCTGCAGCCAGCCAATCAGGGCTGTCCCGGTGCCGTAATGAAACAGCAGCGTCATCCATCGCTCCATTTCCTCACGCGTCCATTCACGCGCCAGCATCCATTGATGGAACAGGAAAAAGAAACCGAGGACAAAGGAGGCTGCAAAACTCACCCAACTTTCATAAAAGACCGCGACACTGAAACTCCACATGGTCAGCAGCATCAAGCCGACGCTGTAAGGTTCCAACCTGACCTCACGAAGGTGTAAGAGGCAATACACTCCTATCCCGATCAACCATAGCATGCTAGTAATAGGCGAATACAGGATGGCCGTCAACGACAGTCCAATCCCCATAGTAAAACCCCCAATTGGTTTCTCTCTCTCTCATTTTTATTTGGCAATCCCGCAAAGTAGTCCAAACCTCCACATATTTGTCCAAAGGAATGGCGAAAAATGGAAGGGTTTGTAATCATTCTGTAATCATTCTGTAATTATACTGTTCGAACCACGATGTTTTTTTAGGGTATGTACGTTCCACTAAAAACAAGCCGCCGCCCGCAACCGCTTGAAAAACGCCTCTTGATCTCTCCACAACCGTTGCGCTTCTGCTACTGAAACCGGCCTAAAATGAAGAACATCCCCGGGCTTTCGCTGGGCAAGGTAAGGCAAATCCACACCTGCCACCGCACCAATCACCGTATAGCCACCTGTCACCTGACAGTCGGCCATCAGCACGATCGGCTGGCCATCCGCCGGCACCTGAATCGCCCCGGGAAAAATATACGTGGACAAAATATCTGCCCGCCCCCGGTGTTTTATAACCGGGCCACTCAGGCGGTAGCCCATCCGGTCCGAAGCGGGGGAAATGCGAAAGCCGCTCGTCCAAAAACGCTCCAAAGCCTCTGGCAAAAAGGCCTCCTGATGGGGCCCAGGGATCACTCTCACTGGCCGCAACTGCCCGTAATCAGGGATCATCCAAGGGGCAAGACGGCGCCGTGCCAAACGACGTTCCAAGCGATTCAGCATCGGGCCGAGGTCAGCCACAGGAAGCCGGTCGGCCGCTTTCAACGGCCTTCCCTCCAGCCCGCCATACCCTCCGCGCAAGAAAGTAGAGGCGCTGCCCATCACAGGCGGCACCTGAATCCCGCCTGCCACCGCCAAATATCCCCGGGCGCCGCTGCGGCACCTTCCCAGAGAAAGCTCTGAGCCAGCCGCAATCGGCAGCGACTGCCATTGCGGCACAGGCCGGCCATCCACCATCGGCGTAAAATCTCCCCCTGTGATGGCGATCACCTGATCACAGGCAAAACGCAAGGTGGGCCCTGTGAATGTAAATTCCAGCACAGGCGCCTCCTCGGGATTGCCCACCAACAGGTTGGCCACGCGCATGGCGAAACGATCCATCGCCCCGGAAAGGGACACCCCGTACACCTGCTTATTCTTACGCCCGCCATCCTGTACGGTTGTCAAAAGCCCCGGCCTATCCACCTCCAGGTATGCTTGCCCGGAACCGAAACGCATCCTGTCCGCCCGCAACCCGTCCTTCATTTTCCTCTTCCTTTCTCCCTGTGAAAAGCCGCTTCCGAGTAAAAAGCCACTTCCGACTCCCGAATCGCCCGGAAACGAAGCCGGTACCCCGCTTGAAACAGGCCTGGCGGTTCCCGCTTCAAATCAAAGATGGTCAGCGGCGTCCAGCCAATCACATGCCACCCGCCCGGCGAGGCGAGGGGGTAGATCCCTGTCATCTTCTCGGCGATGGCCACCGAACCAGGGCGTATGGAAAGGCTGGGAGAGGCCTTCCGGGGCAGCACCAGTCTTGCATCCAGCTGCCCCGCATAGGGAAAGCCGGACAAGAAGCCGACCATCCATACCCGGTACTCCTTCCCGCTATGCAAACGCACCACCTCGTCTTCCGTCAATCCGGCGGCCCGGGCCACCGATGGCAAATCAGGGCCATATTCCCCCCCGTAGACGGTCGGAACTTCGATCAAGGGCTGTTCCTCGGCCTCCCCGGCCTCTTCCCCGCCGTCCAGTTCGGCAATGCGCTTGGCCAGTTCATCATAGGTCAGGCGAACCGGATCGTAGATCACCGCCAGACTGTCAAAGGCCGGAAACACCTGCATGACACCGGGAATCCGGGCGGCGCGGATGCGCCGCGCCAAGGCATCGATCTTCTGAAACGTGGCCTCATCGGGAGCAGAATCCCTGGCCGCCCACCAGATCAAGAGCACGTGATCCCCATACGGCAACAACTTCAACCCTGTATCCCTCATGTGTCCGTCCTCACATCATCCTTCACTTGTTCCTTCACATCTTCCATCAGGGCCAAAGCGAGACGGGAGCAATCTGAATGCCGGCCTCCAGCAGCGCCTCCCGCAGCAGACGAATCATCGACGGCGCCTGTGGGGTATCCCCATGCACACAAATGGACTGGGCAGGCAGGGAAATCGTCTCTCCCTCCACGGTCGCCAGACTCCCTGTGGTCACCAGTTTCACCATCCGCTCTGCCGCCGCCTTCGGATCCTCAATCAGAGCGTTTGGCTTTCGCCGCGACACCAGCGTTCCATCCCGGTGATATTGCCGGTCCGCATACACTTCCATGATCACCGGCACCCCTGCGGCCACCGCCTCCTCGTGCAGGGCTGAGCCCGGCTTGACAAAAAGAGGCGCCTCGGGAACAACAGCCAGGCAAGCCTGTACAATCGCCTTCGCCACCTCACGATCCCGATCCGCCATGTTGTTCAGACTGCCATGCGGCTTGACGTGCTGCAGGGGTACGCCGGCACGGACACAGAAGGCCTGCAGCGCTCCGATCTGGTATACAATCAGGTTGACCAGCGTATCCCGAGGGATATCCATTTCCCAACGGCCAAAGCCCAGCCGGCCGGGAAAGCTGACATGGGCTCCCACGCCGACACCGTGTTTTTTGGCCAGTTCCACCGTCCGCGCCATCACGTCCGGATCCCCGCCGTGAAAGCCGCAGGCCACATTCGCGGAAGTAATGAGCGGCATGACCTCCTCATCCATCCCAATCCGGTATATGCCGAAACTCTCGCCCATATCACAGTTGAGGTCCACCCACGCGCGATCTTTCGCCGCCTTTGTCGTCATCCTTGTCATCATATTGATAGACGCCTCCTCCATCCGATATCTTTCACTCGTCTCCCCATTTGTTTGCGCGTCTTCCTACAAGTTTATCATTAAAATATGAAAAGGGGCGGTCCTTTCCGCCCCCACTACTTCGTTTCTTCAAACGGGATGGCAGGCTCTCCCGTGTAAAAAAAGGTGCCGGTGGCCTGTGCGATTCGTTTTCCCTCGTCATTTTCAATGTAAGCTTCCGCGACGGCGGTTTGCTTTCCTAGATGCGTCGGTCGTGCGTAGACGTGTAATTTCTTTCCTTTACCGGGCGCCAGGTAGTGCACATTCATCTGTACCGTGACCACCTGTTTTCCCGTCGCATCCGCGACACTCCAACCCATTGCCGAATCCAGAATAAACGCCGTCACGCCGCCGTGCACGATCCCTAGCGGATTCATCAGAATCGGCAGGATGGGCACCCCCATGACCAGCCACTCCTCTTTCCGCGAGCGTTCAATCGGAATCAGCTCCATCAGCTTCATCATATCCCCGCTGGCCATTGCGCCGACCGCCTTTGCGATGATCTTCGGATTCATCATCTGGTCCCTCCGCTCCTTCCATTTCTGTTTTTTTTTGGCACACTGGATTCCTGTCTGTGTACTTGATTGACTGTGTACTTGATTGATTTCATCGCACTGAATGAATGTTCAATCACTCATCTTTTTAAAATTATATCTGGATGATGAAGAAAAAAGAAGCCGTAAAAGGAAAAACATCCCGTACCACAGGAGGATGTGAGCCGGGATGTTCCTGAGAACAATGATGGTCGAACAATGACGGTCGTCCAAAATCAGTCATTGTACAAGATCACTTTCAGGGCATGCTCTTTTCCCGCGTTCTTGAACACCTCGTAAGCTTTCATGATTTCGCTTAATGGAAAACGATGCGTAATGAGCCGTGAAGGTTGCAAACGGTTGGCTTGCACCGTTTTGAGCAGCATCGGCGTGGTACTGGTGCTGACAAGGCCCGTGGTAATCGTGACATTGTGAATCCAGAGTTTTTCCAGCCGCAGTTCCACGCTTTTCCCGTGCACGCCAACATTTGCCAGACGACCGCCAGGAGCCAGCATCTGCTGGCACAAGTCAAACGTGGCAGGAATCCCCACCGCTTCAATCGCCACATCCACCCCGCGGCCGTCCGTCAGTTCCATGATGCGCTCCACGGCATTCCCATCTGAGCTGTTGATGGTCTTCGTAGCGCCAAATTTCCGGGACATCTCCAACCTGGAATCATCCAGATCAATCATGATGATTTCTGCAGGTGAATAAAATTGCGCCGTCAACAAAGCGGACATGCCGACAGGGCCGGCCCCTACGATGGCTACCACGTCCCCCGGTGACACCCGGCCGTTGAGCACGCCAATCTCCAGTCCCGTCGGCAAAATATCGCTTAACATGACCAAGGCCTCTTCATCACTGCCGTCAGGCAAATGGTACAGACTGGTATCGGCATAACGGATACGGACGTATTCGGCCTGCGTCCCATCGATCAGGTGCCCCAGAATCCAGCCGCCGTCAATGCAATGGGCGTACATCGCCTTCTTGCAGTAGTCACATCGCCCGCACGAAGTGATACAGGAGATGAGCACCTTGTCCCCGGGCTTGAAGTTTTTCACTCCCTGTCCTACCTCTTCGACGACACCGACCCCCTCATGCCCCAGCGTCCTCCCGTCCGTGACTGCCGGCACATCCCCCGACAGGATATGTAAATCCGTTCCACAAATCGTGGTTTTTGTCATCCTGACGATGGCATCAGTCGGCTCCTGGATAGCCGGCTTTTCTTTCTCCACCCATTCAATCTTTCCTGCTCCGCGAAAAACCAGTGCTTTCACAAACGATGACCTCCCAACGACGTCAGTGATTTTTCTCCGTTCCTGAATAATGTCCCCTTCTCTCGCCGAAATAATGCAATTTATCGGCAACTATCGTGAAGATCATCAAAAAAACGCCTTTCTGTCTGTCTATTCAAACAGAAAGGCGCTTGAAAGCCGGGCCTTGCCTTGAAAAGACCCGTATTCCCTTGACGCATTACCTTGAAAAGATACGGAGTTTGTTCAGGCCCCTTGCCTCCCGCTCTTGGTAAACCCTCTGCCCTTCTTGCAGTACGGCACGGAACTGCTGCTGCTTCGCTGCCGGGACGGGTGGCGTAAACAAACTGACCAGGTAGGCGACCAACAAATTGGCCGCCAGCGCCCAGACTCCCGAATGGACCCCGAGTGGGTAAGGCCACACTTGATAGGTTAAATATACGGTGATCATCCCCGCAACAAGCCCGGCATTCACCCCCGCGGGCGTCAGGCGGCGCCAGTAAAGCAAACCCAAAAGGGCCGGCACGGTCTGCAAGCCAAACGAGGTGGCCAAGCCGCCAATCAAGGCTATCACATCCCGTGTCGTCATCGCGAAAAACAGGCCGATCACCACCACAAGTACCACCATGAACCGCCCGAAATTGACCTGCTGTTTGGGCGTCGCCTCCTTGTTGATGTACGGTTTGTAAATGTCCCGCGAGAGGAGAGAGCTGATGGATGCCAGATAGGCATCTGCCGTCGAGTTCATCGCGGCAAAGATGGCAATCGCTGTCAACAAGGCCAGGCCGGTCGGCATCAACTCCGCCATGATCAGCGGCGTCAGGGAATCTGGATTTTCCAGCGCGCCAAAAAGCACACGACCGCCGCCGCCGATAATCGGAGAGAGGATGAAATAGTAAAAACCTGCAACCAAGGACATAATCACGAGCAGTTGCCAGCGAAAGATGCGGGGCGACCGGGCGCTGAACGCCCACATGGTGTAGACCGGCGAGGTGTAAATCCCCACCACGGCGATGGCATACGTCAGGACAAATGGCCATCCCCATCCGCCGTTTTCTCCGGGCAGCAGGCGCCAGCTTTGCGGCAACTCCTGAATGCCCTGCAGAACCCCGGCAAATCCTCCCGGAACATGGGCCAGCACCACGCCGGCCAGGACAAAAATCCCGATCACAAGGAGCGTCCCCTGAAACGTGTCGGTAATGGCCGCGGCCCGCAACCCTCCGAGGAAGACGTAAATCACGACGACTGCAGACATCAGGATGGCCCCGAACGTATAGTTGATCGTCCCTCCGGTCAACACCTCAAACACGGTCCCGCCGCCAATCAACTGCATGGCACTGTATGGGATGACATACAGCACGCCCAGGATGACCATCAGGATGCGCGTCAGATTCCCGTAATAGGCGCCAAACATCTCACCTGGCGTGATAAAACCAAATTTTTTCCCCAACAACCACTGCTGTCCGAAGAAAAACAGGGCCACCATCGACATGAGAATAATATGGGAATAATTGCTCACATAAGCCAAACCTACAGCTCCGGCCTGCCCCTGATGCCCGAGCATCAGCCAGGCACTCTGAACCGTTGCCAGCATGGACAATCCCAGAATGATCGGCCCCAGGCTTCGCCCGGCGAGAAAATACTCCGTCGGATCAATGCTCCCTTTGCGGTAACTGAACACACCGACGAGAATGCAAAACAACCAATATACGATGACAGCAACCAGCAGCCACATGGTAAAGGATTCCACAAGCCTTCACTCCTTTCTCTCCCGTTGTTCCGCCTGGTTCCGCCTGGAATGCCGCTCAGGCCTTGAAGCCATCGGATGAACTGACTTCATAGGGTTTTTCATAATGTTCTTCCGGAATCTCCACATTGGTGCAGGACAATTTGTAGCCCGCGACATACACCAAAACGATTCCCGTCAGCCATCCGAAAATGGCACCCACCCACAGCAAAGGCATGCCAAACACGGTGACATCAAAATTAAAAAGCAGCAGTCCTGGGCCCAAAAAGAGAATGGCCCACAGCACCGCCACCAGCAGCCAGATTTTGTCCCGTTGACTGATGAACACGCGTCCCACCTCCTCTTTTCATTGGCTGAACAAAAGATAAAGATTGCGAGATATCTAAACTCATATGACAAAAAAGAGCGAAATATTCTACGCACGTACGACCGTGTGCAGCCACAAAAAAGCTGTCTCAGCCATTTGAGACAGCACCTTGCCATTTATAGAAAATGATGTTGTTATTATCCCACATACCTTTGCAACACGGCATCCACCGCGGGCCCATAAGCCTCTCCGAACAGGTTCAGGTGAACCAAGATGTAGTACAATTGATAAAGCGGCTTCCGATCCTCATAGGCAGAATCCAGCGGATACACTTCCTCATACCCCTCGTAAAACTCCCGGGAAAACCCGCCAAAATACTCCGAAAAGGCCAGATCCACCTCCCGGTGTCCCGCATACACGGCCGGATCGATCAGAAGGTTCCGGCCATCCGCTGCCGGCAGCACGTTACCCGACCAGAGATCACCATGCAACACCGAAGCGGGCGGCCTGGCAGGCAGCCATTCATCCAGCCTCTCCAGCAACCGCTCCAACCGCTTTGCACGCAAGGAGGAAGGGGCAATCCTTCCCATTTTCAGCGCAAACCGCCATTGCACGCCGAGGCGCTGTTCCCGGTAGAAGTCCGGCCAATCGGCGGATCGGCGGTTGGACTGGGGCAGGAGCCCGATAAAGTTGTCCACCTCCAGACCGTATGCCTCCTCTGTCTTGCGGTGGACCAATGCCAGTTGCCGCCCCAACTCCCGCATCCGGGACGGCGTCCAGCTGCCTCTCGGCATCCATTCCAATATCAGGAAGGAGGCGCCGTGGCCTTTCGGCCCGGCATCCCGTCCGGCATCCTGCCTGTACTGGTCATCCGAGGACGTTGCGCCATCCCCACGATTCGCTCCCGTTCCCGGATCAGCCTGGTCCGATACGGCAACCACTTCCGGCACCTGGGCGCCCGCTTCACGCAACCGGCGCAATCCATCCGCCTCCCTGCAGAAAAAAGCCGGCGGCGCATCCTCCCTGACCTTCAGAAAAAAAGGGCCTGCCGTCGTCTCCAGACGGTAAGCCTGATTGATACTGCCTCCTCCAACAGGAACCACCTTCTCCAGTCTGACAGCAGCCCCGGTCTCCTGCTTCAATCGGTCCTGCACCTGTTCCACCAGGACTCGATGTAAACCGCTCAACCATGCCCCCTCCCTTTTCATTATGTTCTGCTTTATCAGGTTCGCTTCATTTGTTTCTATATCATATGTTCCAGCCATCGATTTTCGCCAGTGCTCTTTGTTTGTCTGTCCTTCATTCGCTTCCCCGTGTTTCCTTTTTCTCTTCCAACGTTTGGGTGGAGTCCTGCCCATTCCCGCGTTCCTGGCGGAGGCGCGTCATCTGCTGCCACACCGTGCCGCTGGCCGCCTCGCCGCGTTCAATCCGCTCGATGGCCATCTTGACTTGCATCCGGACCTCAAACTCCGGATCTTCCTGCGCACGCCGCAACGCGGGCAAAGCCGACTCATCCCCCACTTCGTACAGGAAGCGGGCTGCCCGCCAGCGCACCAGCTTGTTGGGATCGAAAAGGGCCTTGGTCATCGCTGCAATCGCCTTCGGACTCCCCAGATCGGACAAGGCATCACCCGCCGTCCGGCGGATGGCCACCGAAGGATCCTGCAAGGCATCGATGAGATACGGCAACGCCTTCTCGCTGCCCAACGCCCCCAAATAGGCGACGGCCAGCCGCCGAATTGAGGGATGGCTGTCTTTGAGCGCGGAAACCAGCACGGGCAGCTTGTCTTCCGTCAACTCCATCCGCTGCAGGGCGGCATACCGCTTTTTCCAGTCGGGATCGGCGAGCGCTTCGGACAGCGAAGAGGCGGTCATGCTTGTTGTGTCCTCCTCCGTCTCCGGGTGGCGGGCATGCTGCACCAGTTGCCGCAGCCTTGCTTCATCATAGGCAGCCACCAGTTCTTGCACAACCTGATCCGCCACCTCTTCCAGGCTGCCGTAACGCAAGCCCTGCTCTTCCCACCGCCGTTGCAGGATGGCATTGCCCGGGACAGCGCGCTGAGCCTCCATCGCCGCGGCTAAAAACCGCTCCGGCAAGGCGACGCGCCGTTCCTCCTTTCCTGCCACCAGCTTCACTTGGGTGGGAATGCCCATCAAAATCTGGACATAGACCTGCACTTCGCGCCAGCGTTCCTCCTCGCCGTTCATCCCGCCCGTTGCAGATGAATCCGGATCGGCCGGCGCGCCGGGTGATGCTGACGCGTCCGGTGATGACGATGCGTCCGGTGACGCCGGCGCTTCCAGTGATGCTCCGCCTGCATCCGGTTCCTGGGCGGGCAGTGCGCCACTGCCCGGCCTTCCCCCCGCATCCGCCATCTCGTCGAAAATCTCACTCACCTTAGAGAGAATCGCCTGCCAATCGGCTTTCGCTTTGCGTTCCACCGACAGGAAATCGGCGGTGCGGAACAGGCTCTTCACGCCGGGAATGGCCAGAAGCTTCCGGAACAACTCCGGTGCCGCCGCAAGGTTTTCCTGCGTAAATGTCCACCTCTGGCCGGGCGGAAGATGTTCGTCCAGATTCAGCTTCATCACATTGGGACTCGGGGTCGGTTCGATCGAGATGATCTTCACTGCCACGTCCCTCCTTTTCACCCCATTCTACTGAGAACGCACGAAACAAAACGGTTGCCCACCATCGCAGCCATGAGGGCAGCCAACCAGCGCAGGAACCGTATTTTGTTATTACTATAACGCAAACCCAGAATGATTGAACAGGCAATTGCGCCGCCGGCGGTCGCCTCGCTCTTTTTCTCTCTGAATTCAAAAAGGGCGATAAAGTGTGTCATAATGGATATGAACGTCATTGGACGAAGGTCATCGCCATGTACTTTGCGTGAAGGAGGGAGCGTCATGGAAACTTACGACACATGGAATGAACCATTGAATGTTCCATCGAATGACCCGTTGAAAACCGGCAAAAACCTGTCTTCTTTTTTCCAATTGTTAACGATCGGCAAACCCGTTAAGCGGCTCTTCGTCATCGCGGTTGTGTTCAGTCTGCTTGAAGCCGCAGCGGGGCTGGTGGTCCCCCTGTTTACCAAACGGCTTGTCGACCTCATGACCGCATCCGGTCTGGAACTTCAAATGATGCTGTGGCTCCTCGCCGCCTTTTTGCTGCAGACCGTCTCCGGCGGCTTATCCTATTACTTCATGACCTATATTGGAGAAAGCTTTGTCCGCAACATCCGGGAACGGCTGTGGAATCACGTCCTGAGCCTGCCCATCCCCTACTTTGACAAGCATCAATCCGGGGAAACGATGAGCCGCATCACCCAGGATACCAACACGGTAAAAACGCTGATCACCGATCATCTGATCAGCTTCGTATCCGGGAGTATCTCCATTATCGGGTCGGTCATTCTCCTCTTCATCATGGACTGGCAAATGACCCTGATCATGTTTATTGCGGTGCCGTTGTCCCTCCTGGTGCTTCTGCCCCTCGGCAACCAAATGTACCGGATTTCCAAACGCACCCAGGATGAAATGGCCTCCCTCAGCGCCAATCTGGGCCGTGTCCTGGGCGACATCCGCCTGGTCAAATCCCACAACGCCGAGACCCTTGAAAGACGACGCGGAAAGCAAAGCATGCAACAACTCTTCGCCTTTGGCCTGAAAGAAGCCAAAGTGATGGCCTTCATCTCGCCGCTGATGACCACGATCATGATGCTGGTCCTGGTGATTCTGATCGGCTACGGCGGCGTCCGTGTCGCTTCAGGGGCGCTGACGGCCGGATCGCTCGTCGCCATCATCATCTACATGTTTCAAATCATCGTTCCCTTTACGCAAATGGCCTCCTTTTTTACCGCTTTCCAAAAAGCGATGGGCGCCACCGAAAGAATTCAGCAGTTGCTCGCCCTGCCGCGTGAAACGGGCGGAAAGCGGACAGCGCCTCTCCCCTTCGACGAAGCGCTGGTCTTTGACCGGGTCAGCTTCTTCTACGAGGAGGGCAAGCCGGTCCTCCAGGAGATTGAATTTACCGTCAAGCCAGGTGAAACCGTCGCCATCGTGGGACCAAGCGGCGGCGGTAAAACCACCATCTTTTCATTGATCGAACGCTTTTACACCCCCATTGAAGGAGAAATCCGCCTGGGACACTTGCCGATTGAGGAAATCGATCTGACCACCTGGCGCAGGGCGATCGGTTATGTCTCACAGGATAGCCCGATCATGTCGGGGACGATTCGGGAAAACATTTGCTATGGAATCGACAGAGAAGTGGATGAGGAGGAAATCAGGTGGGCGGCCCAGCTGGCCAACGCCGCCGAATTCATCGAGCGTCTGCCTGATGGGTACGAGACCGAAGTGGGCGAAAGGGGGATCAAACTGTCCGGGGGACAAAGGCAGCGGATCGCCATCGCGAGAGCTTTGCTCCGGAACCCCAAAATCCTCTTGCTTGATGAGGCGACCTCCAATCTGGACAGCGAATCGGAAATGTACGTTCAGCAGGCGTTGAGAAACCTGATGAAAGGCAGAACCACGCTGATCATCGCGCACCGGCTTTCCACCGTGGTGGAAGCAGATCAGATCCTCGTCCTGGAGGGGGGACGGATCACCGGAAAAGGAACACACGAGGAACTGATGGCCACGCATGCTCTGTACAGGAAGCTGGCGCAGCAGCAGCTGCATGCCGCCCAGGCAACGGCAGCCCAGTCCTAGCTGCAACGGCAATGCAACAGTAGTCTGTAACAGCAGTCTGTCCATACCAAGTCTATCCGTACCATTTGAGCCCCACCACATCACGTTCACGACTCAGGCCCGGATTTGTGCGGCGCGATGGCGTCGCCAACCACCACTATTCTCTACATCAATCCACATAGATCATCTTTCTCAATCACTCCACGTAGATCATCTTCCTCGTCATGCCGCCATCGACAATCAGGTTAACGCCCGTGACAAAATCATTCTCCGGATCAGTGAGATAGAAACATGCCCGGACAACATCATCCGGCCTGCCCACCCTTTTGGCCGGATGCTGCTCATGATCCACCTGCCTCAGCGCATCATAATCTCCCGTTTCGATCCAGCCGGGACTGATGCAATTGACCCGGATCCGGTACTCGCTCAATGAAACCGCCAATGCATGGGTCAATGCCACGATGCCTCCCTTGGAAGCAGCGTACGCCTCAGAATGGGGCTCGGACATCAGGGCTCGCGTCGAGGCGATATTGACAATCGAACCGCCGTGGCGATTGTTGCGCATATGCTTGGCGGCCTCCCTCGCGCAAAGAAACACCCCCCTCAAATTGGTGTGAATCACGTCATCCCATTCATCCACGGTTAAATCAAAGACGGGTTTAAAGCGGGAGACACCGGCGTTGTTGATGAGGATGTCGACTTGCCCGTACGCATTCACCGCCTGCTCCATCAGACGGCAAACATCATCCGGTACGCGAACATCGACCGGCACAAAGATGCTTTCACAGCCTTTGTCCCTGATGTGCTGGACCGTGGATTCTCCGGCCTGGACATCCACATCTGCAACAACCACCCTGGCCCCCTTTTCCGCGTAACGAAACGCAATCTGCCGCCCAATCCCCTTCCCCGCGCCTGTCACGATGACGACCTGATCCCGGAACTTCATGCTCTTTTCCTCCCATGACTGTAAATCTATTTTTTTCGTTTTTTGCAAAATTCGACAATCATGATCGGTTGTGATACACTATACTACAAAAGCCGAAAGACAAGGAGCAACCAGATGTCGAAAAAATTGCTGCTGGTTCTTCTGGCGCTTTTGTTCATCGCGTTGGGTTTGTCATCCTGTCAATACAGGACAAACCTCCAACCACCGAACCAAACAAGAAACACAACGACACCGCCGCAACAGGAGTCTCTCCGGGATCATGATAACGCAGAACAACATGATGCAGAACAACACCGCGATGATTCCAACGCGGTTCGCCTCATGTTTGTCGGCGATGTGATGATGGCCGGGAAAGTCGCCGAAACAATGGAGAAAAAGGGAAACGACTACCCGCTGTCCGAATTTTTGCCGGTCTTGAAACAAGCCGATCTCGTCATTGCAAACTTGGAAACCTCCGTCGGAACAAGCGGTCGGCTCATGGAGAAAAAATATGCCTTTCAAACCTCCCCTGATCGATTCCAACTGTTCGAACCGTTAAAAGGCAAGATCCTTTTCACGCTGGCCAATAACCACGGTATGGACGGACCACTGGAGGAAACGATGCACGCCCTTGACCGGCTGGGCTACCCTTATGTAGGAGTGGGACGAAATCTGGAGCAGGCCTTTCAGCCATACGTCAAAGAGATCAACGGCATATCTTTCGCCGTCATTGGGGCATCGAGGGTCATCCCGGCATCGGACTGGGTTGCAGGGGAGAAACGGCCCGGCATGGCCAGCGCCTACGTGGACGAACCATTGCTGGGCACGATTAAACAATGGGATGCCAAGGTGGATTATGTAATTATCTATGTGCATTGGGGGAAAGAACATACGGAAACGTCCAATGAAATCCAACTGAAATTGGAAGAAAAACTGGTATCGGTCGGCGCCGATCTGATCATCGGCTCTCATCCGCATGTCCTGCAGGAGTTGAAATGGAAAGAACCCCAGCAATTGACGGCGTTCTCATTGGGCAATTTCGTGTTTACCACCAGTACGCACGAAATCGCCAACGAAACGATCATCCTGGACGTTCGGCTCGCTCCCGACCACATCGCAAGAGTCAAGGTTTGGCCGGGGAAAATCCATTTCGGGCTTATCCGCCATTTGCAAGAAAACAACACTGAACGGAAACGGATCCTCGAGCGCTTGGATCGCCTGTCGCCAACCATCCGGATCAATGAGGATGGCCTCGTGACGCCGGCGCATTAAGCATATCCTGAAATCTTCATTTCAGGAGCAACGGCATTGTTCGGATTAGCACGTTTAAACATGTGGAAAAACACATTATCCCGAATTTCGAAAGTCCTTAACGAAAGTCAATCTATGACGGGATTAATTCTTAACAACTGTAAGAAACAGGGAAATTTCCAGCTGAAGTCCATATTGACCCGAAAAAAGGTATACTTTCCCCCTCCCCATGAAACCGGGCTCAATCATTTCCAGGTCAACCATATTTGGCTTCTTTGATGGCGTTTTCCATGCAGCAGCGTTGGTTGTAGAAACGCCAAATGTCAATGGGTTCCCAATCCAGATTGGTGACCATCGCTTCGTATTGCCAACACGTATCCAGAAGCAATTGGGATTGGTCGTCCTCGTACATTTGCGCTTTGCGAATCACCACGACCCGGCGTGGTGTTTTCCATGAAGTGGCTTGATACATGAATGAAAATTCGGTCTTGATTTTGCTCATGGGTGTGATAGACTTCACCTTAAAGGTGCTCCTTTCTTTGGTGGTTTGATGACGTTTCAACACCCATTCTACCAAAGATGAGGAGCCCTTTTTCATTTTTTATGACATGTTACTTGCGAAATCCAGGTTTATTAATGTTGAGGCTTTTGCATAACTTACAAGCCTTACCATCATTGGATTTTTACATGGTATAAAAAGGGCTTCACCCCTTCTTGTAGAATTAAATAGTAGCGCACTATTTACCAAAAGGAAGGGATGAAGCTACTATGTATATTCTACAAGGAAGCCTTTTTTCCTTTGAAGAATTTGATGGATCTTGAACCAAAACAAAAATATCCCGCGTTATTTGCTGCCTTAGACCTGACCCCTTTTGTGAAGGAATTGAGAAAATCTTCACCCCTCGGGCGGAAGGGACGAGATACAGAATCCATGTTGCGGGCTTTGTTAGCCGGTTTGTGCGAAGAGATTCCCACTTTCACCAAATTGGTCAGTCGCCTGAAATCGGATTTGCGGTTTCGTTACTATTGTGGTTTCGGTATCGATGAAGAGCCTCCTTCAGTTTCGACTTTCAGCCGTTTCTTTCAACGGTTGACGAATCAGCGTCTTCCCGAAAGGATTTTCCGTTACTTGGTAGATGTCTGTCGTCGGGAAGGGCTCATCGTGGGGGAAAAGGTGGCCATTGACAGCAGTGAAATCGACGCCTATGAAAAAGCGGTCCCCAAATCCAAAACCATTCAGGACGGCCAGCATCCGACTTGGGGCTCCAAATTGGATAGCCACGGGAATCAAGTCACTTGGTTTGGTTACAAACTGCATCTGGCCGTTGATGCGGATACCGGTCTGCCACTGGCGTTAGAAGTGACGCCAGCCCATGTTCATGATTCGCAAATGGCGATCCCCCTGATGCGGCAAGTGCTGGAGCAGGTCAAAGAGGCATGGGCCAAGCCCAAATACTATCTCATGGATGCAGGGTATGACATCCAGGACATTTATCGTTTTGCCTTGGAACATCAGGCTCAGGCTATCATCCCCTTGAATTTACGAAGGGCAAAGGAGCCGCCGGAAGGGATCACCTTTCAAGGGACGCCAATCTGTTCAGCCGGTTTTTCGATGACCTATTGGGGAAGCGATACGCGAACAAAAACACTCAAGTTTCGATGTCCTCATGCGACAGGCCATGTAGATTGTCCTTTTGGGATGAGCTGGTGCTCATCATCCAACTATGGCATGGTGGTGAAAAAATGTGTGAGTGAAGACCCGCGCCGCTTTGTCCTTCCCCATCGCGGGAGTCGTCTATGGCAGCAATTGTATCATCAACGAACCGCAGTTGAACGAACTTTTTCCCTGCAGAAAGAAAGGTTGGGAGCCAATGACCTCACGGTGCGCGGAATTAAAAAGGTGGTCACAGCACAGTACCTTTCTTGTACAGCGATTTTGCTCAGTCGTTTAGCGGCGCACTTTCTAAATAAAGCCGAAAAGGGGCAAGCCGCTTAACGTTTCAACAGAAAAGTCACTGATAAAAAATCGCTCGACAGCGCCAAGGGACACGTATGCCCTTTTTGGGTCTTATCGCTCAAAACGGGACGATATTTAACACTTGGCTACTCGTTATCCTGATTGAACTGGCCAAGTTAGTTGTAAACCCGTCTTTTCATCATGTAAAAATGGCTATTTTGCAAAAGCCTCATATTAAATGCAACAACTCACAGTAATCCAAAATATGGTTATGATAAAGCCAAGTTTCGTAACTCTTCATTAAACGCATCGTTCGGTAAACGATATTCCAGGATCTTCCTTGGGAGGGTGTTACACCAGTTCTCTACATAGATAATGAGCGACGGATCGATATCATCCATGGACTTGCCTTTTGGAATAAATCGACGAATGAGTCCGTTGTGGCGTTCATTGGTCCCTCGTTCACATGATGTATAAGGATGTGTGTAATACACCTCGCATTCGATAGCCTGGCTGAGTTCACTGAATTCAGCTCCATTGTCTGATGTGACCGTTTTGAACACGGTTGAGAATACGGATCCATACTGTTGCTTCAATTCCTGTAAGGCCTGTTTCACGCATTATTCCAGACGTTCATCGATATGCCGGGGGCGTTGTTCAATGCTTGTGCCTAGCATCTTCTTATGTTGCCGTGTTCGCTTTTTCTTGGTGTTGCGGGACACTTTCAAAGGCAGATCGATGTTCTTGATTGGAAGCAGACCAAGGTCGATATAGCGGTACAGGGTCTTGGTGCAAACCCATTCACCATCGAACAAGCGCTGGGTCTTGGCATAGCCGCAAACGGCATCCGGAGACCAGTGATCATCACGGATCTTCTGCACGGCAAAATGAATGAAATCCGTGGTCTGGATCAGCTTATACTTCGCACCACAGCGGGAACGGTTCGATTCATAGACACAAATACGATGTTGTTTTCCGGTAACGGCGATAGGCCACTTTTTTCTATAATTATATCGGAATATTCCGACGTTAATTGCATTACCTTGTTTTTTATGTGATTGCAACTGCTGTCCATGGTAGTTAAACGAAATGCTTGCAATTAAACACAATATGTAGTATGTTATACTTCGACATAAACCATATGTTGATTTTATTGTAACTTTCTTGTCGGTTGCGTTTCTTTCTTGTTTCATGAATGGCACTTTTTACTTTTATTACATCAGGAGGCGTGATATGGTGCAAGTCGTTTATGCTTCCAGGACAGGAAATGTCCGCAGGTTTATCCGTAAATTACATATGGACGTTGTTGCAATAAACGATGATGAAATGATAGTCGACTACCCTTTTGTCCTTGTGACGTACACAGACGGCTTCGGGCAAGTACCAAAAAAGGTATTAACCTTTTTGGAACGAAACCACCGCCATTTGGTGGCTGTTGCGGCGAGCGGGAACCGCAACTGGGGGCGTTTATTTGCCCACAGTGCTGATGTCATTGCGCAAACGTATGGCGTACCGATTCTTTTAAAATTTGAGTTATCTGGGACTGATGAGGATGTAAAACAATTTAAAGAAAGGGTAGACGCGTTATGGCCAGTCGGCATATTGAATTAAACAATGAAATGATGTTGATGAAAGACGGATTTTATCAATTAGAAAAAGATCAAGAAGCGGTAGACGAGTTCATGAGAGAAGTGGAGAAAAACATGCTCCCGTTTGATTCGGTGATGGAAAAAGTTCGCTATATGGTAGAACATGGTTATTACTACAACGTTTTTGCGGACTATAGTGAAGCGCAAGTGAAAGAAGTGTTTGAAACGGCGTACTCTTATAACTTCAAATTTAAATCGTACATGGCGGCATCGAAATTTTACCAGGATTACGCATTGAAGACGAACGATAAAGCGCATTATTTGGAACGATATGAAGATCGCGTGTCCATCGTCGCTCTTTTTTTAGGAAGGGGTGATAGGGAGCAAGCGATGCGTCTTGTTCGAGCGATGATGGAACAGCGGTACCAACCGGCGACACCAACGTTCATGAATGCAGGGAGGAAACGCCGAGGTGAGATGGTGTCCTGTTTTCTCTTGGAGATGGATGACACACTCAATTCTATTGGATTCAACATCAATACTTCCATGCAATTGTCGAAAATAGGTGGGGGAGTTGCGTTAAATTTGTCCAAATTGCGGGCACGGGGTGAGCCGATTAAGGAAATCGAGGGGGCGGCCAGCGGGGTCATTCCAGTGGCCAAGCTGTTGGAAGACGCGTTTTCATATGCGGATCAACTTGGACAGCGCAAAGGCGCCGGTGCGGCGTACTTAAACATTTTTCATTGGGACATCGTCGATTTTTTGGACACGAAGAAAATCAACGCCGATGAGAAAATACGACTTAAATCCCTAGCGATTGGGGTTATCGTGCCAAGCAAGTTTTTTGAACTAGCAGCAAAAAATGAACCCTATTACGTATTTGCTCCTTACTCGGTTTACCGGGCGTACGGACAACATCTTGATGATATGGATATGAATGAAATGTACGACGAACTCATCCGAAACGAGCAAGTAAAGAAGAAACGTTTGGATGCCCGGGAAATGTTGACAAAAATTGCTGTGACACAAATGCAATCCGGTTATCCGTATCTCGTTTTTATAGACAATGCCAATGCCGTTCATGCGCTGAAAGATATTGGACGCATCAAAATGTCTAATTTGTGCACAGAAATATTTCAGCTGCAGGAGACGTCAGAAATTAACGATTATGACGAGAAAGACAACATTCGTCGGGATGTCAGCTGCATTTTGGGCTCCCTCAATATTGTCAATGTGATGGAGTCAGGGAAAATACGCGATTCCGTTCACGTCGGAATTGAAGCGTTGACAGCTGTGTCGGATATGACGAGGATTTCCAATGCGCCGAGTGTAAAGAAAGCGAACCAAGAATTGCATGCCGTCGGCTTGGGTGCAATGAACTTGCACGGCTATTTTGCGAAGAACAAAATACAGTATGAAAGTGAAGAAGCAAAAGACTTTGTCCGTACCTTTTTCATGATGATGAATTACTATTCTCTGGAAAAGAGTTGTGAAATTGCCCGAGTGCGGGGGGAGACATTTAAAGATTTTAATAAGAGTGAGTATGCCAAAGGTACGTATTTTAAACCGTACTTAGAGGAAGACTTTTCTCCTCGAACAGAAAAGGTGAAGCAATTGTTTGCCGGAATAGACATTCCGACACCGGATGATTGGAGACGGCTAAAAGAAGATGTGCAGCGTTACGGACTGTATAATGCCTACCGCTTGGCCATCGCTCCGACGCAATCCATTAGCTATATTCAAAATGCTACATCCAGCGTCATGCCAGTGGTGGATATCGTAGAGACGAGGACGTATGCTAACTCAACGACGTATTACCCGATGCCGTATCTTTCACCAGAAAACCGTTGGTATTACAAATCTGCTTTTGATATGGACCAGTACAAATTAATCGATTTAATCGCGGAGATTCAGCGTCACGTCGACCAAGGGGTCAGCACGGTTCTGTACGTGAACAGCAATACAAGTACCCGGGAACTCGTTCGGTTGTACGCTTATGCTCACCACAAGGGTTTAAAGTCGTTGTACTACACGCGCAACCGGCTCATTGACGTATCTGAGTGCACTGCTTGTGCAGTGTAAAAGAACAGGCACAGAAATGTAAGGAGGAATACCATGCTCGAGGCCGTGAATTGGAACAGTCCGGTCGACGATTATACGGAAGAGTTTTTGCGGCAAAACATTGCTCAGTTTTGGACCCCGGATGAGATTGCCGTATCCAGCGATTTAAAGACGTGGGATACCCTTCGTCCAGAAGAAAAGCAGGCATATATTCGTGTGCTAGGTGGTCTCACCCTGCTGGACACGGAGCAGGGGAATGAAGGAATGCCGATGATTTTAACCCATGTGGACGAGCTCCAGCGGAAAACGGTTTTATCGTTTATGGGGATGATGGAACAAATTCACGCCAAAAGTTACAGCCACATTTTTACGACGCTTTGCACGGAAGAAGAAATTCAGGAGATTTTCCAATGGATTAAAAATCATCCTCTACTGCAAAGGAAAGCGAAGTTGATCGCAGATCGTTATCAGGCATTGTTGAAAAAGACAGTAAGCAAGCATGAGTTGTACATGGCGATGGTCGCCAGTGTTTACCTCGAAAGTTTGTTGTTTTATAGCGGGTTTTTCTATCCTTTGTACTTTGCTGGCCAAGGGAAGCTGACCGCGAGCGGCGAAATTATTAGTTTGATTATCCGGGATGAGTCCATCCATGGGGCGTATGTTGGCATGCTCGCCCAGGAGATTTACGAAAAAATGACACCAGAACAGCAAGATGAAGCGGATCGGGAAGCAGCGATATTGTTGGATGAACTATATGCAATTGAAGCCGATTATACAAAGGAAATTTACAGTCCTGTTGGTTTAAGTGAAGACGTTTTGCGCTACGTTAGATATAATGTGAATCGCGCGCTCATGAATCTCGGGCGTGATCCTGTCTTCAGTGAAACGGATGAAGATGTTAACCCGATTGTTCTCAATGGGTTGCGGACAGAAACGAAAAACCACGATTTTTTCAGTGTCAAAGGGAACAGTTATGTTTATGCATTGAATATAGAACCTTTGCGAGATGAAGATTTTCAGTTTGAGACGGTGTAGCCGAGCTGCCTCACCCTACTTCTGAACGAAGTAAAACAAAGCAAAGATCGGTAGTACATCGCAGGTTACCTGTTCTTTACTTACAGTAGGAATATGTTAAAATGGAGACGATAACTGCATATTGTGTAGAAACAGGTGCGGGTCAAACGATAATGTTTGGTTTAGGCCCGCTTAAAAGGGAAGTCCGGTGAAAATCCGGCGCGGTCCCGCCACTGTGAATGGGAGCGACCTGAGAAGAGCCACTGTGGAAACCGTTTCGAGTATTCCATGGGAAGGTTCAGGGAGCGATGAACATGAGCCAGGAGACCTGCCTGTTTCATGACACACCATAAACCTACGAGGATAGGGAGGTGTTAGAACGGGCGAAACGTGCTATTAATCGGCATACGTTTGCTTTAGCCGTTTACGCTTTTTTCTGCATCTTCCCCATCGGAAGATGCTTTTTTCATGTGAAAAAACTGAAAGGGACAAGAAATGATGGAGCGCGGGACAACCGAATATTTCAAAAACGTGTTTAAACAAGCGGTGATGAACAATTTTGTTCGCCCACAACCAGTTGCACTTGCGGAGATTTACGCCTGTTGTGAAGGTGAAATCCTCCGGGAACTGCCTTTAGAAAAACGAACGATCTACTTGAAAAATTTGGAAAGGGCATTTGTGCTGACAAAAGTAGAATTGTTTGGTGAAGAAAGACAAGGAGGGGATACAAGGATGGACTATCGTCCCGGACTGGAAGGAGTTATTGCTGCGGAAACGGCCATCTCTTTTCTCGATGTTGAGCAGGAAGAGATTGTACTGCGCGGATATGATTTGATTGAATTGGCCGAGAAGAAAACGTATCTCGAAGTGGCCTATTTGCTCTTGGAGGGTACCTTACCCGATGAACGGCAACGGGACGCATTTGAAAAACAGATCATTGAATCACAAACGTTACCAAAAGCTCTCATGGATATCCTCGCACTGTTGCCCCCTTCCACACACCCCATGGATGCGTTGCGAACTGGCATTTCGGTGTTGGCGGGGTTTGATTCCACCCTTGAGGATCGCAGTGAAGCGGCCAACAAAAGGAGGGCGGTTCAGCTGCTGGGTGTGACGCCGCTTATCATCGCCCACAGCTGGCGAATGATGCATCGACAGCCGGTCATTGAACCCGATTCCACACTGTCATATGGTGCCAACTTCCTCTACACGTTGACCGGAAAACGGCCAACGGAGCTGGAAGCGGAAATTTTCGACCGTTCTCTCGTAGCTTACATTGAACACGAAATGCCGAACTCAACGTTTGCTGCGCGCGTTATCGCTTCTACCTATGCTGATCTGTATGGTGCCCTTGTCGGCGCAGTTGCCTCACTGAAAGGCCACTTGCATGGCGGTGCGAATGAGGCTGTCATGTATATGCTCAAAGAAGCCGGGGATAAGAAAAACGTCAAACGTTTGCTCCAAGAAAAATTGGCCCGAAAAGAAAGGATTATGGGATTTGGCCACCGTGTGTATATGAAAAAAATGGATCCACGGGCTCTGTTAATGAAAAAGGCGCTCAAAAAATTGGCTGATGCTAAAGGGGATTATCGCTGGCTTGAAATGTGCGAAGTTGGTGAACAGGTGATGTACGAAGAAAAAGGACTTTACCCCAACCTCGATTATTATGCGGCACCCGTTTATTACATGCTTGGTATTCCCATCCCATTGTATACGCCGATTTTTTTGAGTGCACGTACGGCCGGACTTTGTGCTCATGTGATCGAACAGCACAATAACAACCGGTTGTTTCGGCCGCGCGTGCACTATGTTGGCGAACGGGGTCTGCAGGTGTAACGAACAGCACACCTGCCACTCCGCTCTTAAGAGGGTGTTTCTGCCCAAACACCCTCGTCTACTATCATAACGCAATGATAAATAGAAAGGAATTGGAAAGATGACGGAGCATGCTGTGAAACATAATATTAAACCACCTACTGACGCATTGCTGGAGAAAATTGCCGATTATGTCATTGGTCATACCATTACCAGTAAAGAAGCGTTTGAAACGGCGCGCTATGTCCTGTTGGACTCGATTGGCTGTGGGGTTCTTGCTTTGCGTTTCCCGGAATGCACAAAGTTACTTGGGCCCATTGTTCCGGGTACGATTGTTCCTCACGGCTGCCGGGTCCCAGGAACCCAGTATGTTCTCGATCCGGTACAAGGTGCCTTTAATATTGGTTGTATGATCCGTTGGCTGGATTACAACGATACGTGGCTGGCTGCCGAATGGGGCCATCCATCGGACAACCTGGGAGGTATATTGGCTGTAGCGGATTATATGAGCCGATTAAACATCGCCAATGGGAAAGCACCGCTGAAGGTGCGGGAAGTGCTCGAAGCATCGATTAAAGCGCATGAAATTCAAGGCGTCCTTTCTTTAAACAACAGTTTAAATCGAGTCGGGCTCGATCACGTTCATTTTGTCAAGGTTGCTTCATCGGCCGTTGTCACGAAACTGTTGGGTGGAGGGCGTGAAGAGGTCATTAACGCGCTGTCCAACGCATGGATTGATGGAGCGAGTTTGCGTACATACCGCCATGCGCCGAATACGGGTTCACGCAAGTCATGGGCGGCTGGTGATGCGACGAGTCGTGCGGTTCGCCTTGCGTTGATGGTGATGAAGGGTGAAATGGGTTACGCCACAGCGCTGTCGGCGCCCCGTTGGGGCTTTCAAGATGTGCTTTTCAACGGTCAAGAGATCAAGCTGGCGCAACCACTGGATTCGTATGTCATGGAAAATATTTTGTTTAAAATTTCCTATCCGGCGGAATTCCACGCGCAAACGGCAGCAGAATGTGCTATTGAGCTTCATCCGAAAGTGAAAGATCGGTTGGACGAGATCGAAGAAGTGATCATTACCACCCATGAATCGGCGATACGCATTATTGACAAAACAGGACCGTTGCACAATCCGGCGGATCGTGATCATTGCATCCAATATATTACGGCCATCGGGCTGATTTATGGTGAGCTGACCGCTGAACACTACGAAGATGACATAGCTAGCAATCCACAGATCGATGCCCTGCGCGAAAAGATGACCGTCGTGGAAAATAAACAGTTTAGCCGCGATTATCTCGATCCGACTAAGCGCTCGATTGCAAACGCCGTTCAAGTGAGATTTAAAGATGGTTCACAAACGGAACAGGTCGTCCGCGAATATCCGATTGGGCATCGTTTTCGGAGAGAAGAAGGCATTCCCAAACTGATCGAAAAATTGGTTGAAAATCTCGAATCCCGTTTTCCCCGGAAACAAGTCGATGCGATCTTGCGTGCGTCAATGAACCAAAAAACATTGGAAGAGATGGCGGTCAATGAGTTTATGGATTTGTTTGTCATTTAATCGGCGTAGAAACGATTTTTTCCGCGAGCAGCGCGCCTTGTTTGCGCGGCTCGCGGTGTTTTACACGTGGACAGATCAAGGGGGGAGAAAAATGGCTTGGATCGTAGATTCAGAGTCAACGCAAGAGCAGTTGGCGAGCATATTTCGAAACTTGATGTATGACCGGGAAATATTGAAAATTCCTGGTACACATGATGCCATGGCCGCACTCATTGCGAAAAAAATTGGCTTTAAAGCGCTTTACTTGTCGGGTGCTGCCTATACGGCCAGCCGTGGTCTGCCGGACCTCGGGATCATCTATTCAGAAGAACTGGCCAGACGGGCGCGAGATATTGTTCGGGCGAGTAACCTGCCGTTGCTGGTTGATATTGATACGGGCTTCGGCGGTGTTCTAAATGTTGCCCGTACTGCGCGGGAAATGGTCGAAGCGAGGGTGGCCGCCGTACAAATTGAAGATCAGGTGCTGCCGAAGAAGTGTGGTCATTTGAATGGCAAAAAGCTCGTGTCCGATGAAGAGATGATGCAAAAAATACAAGCGATTAAACAGGTGGCTCCATCTCTTGTGGTTGTTGCCCGGACGGACGCTTTTTCTGTCGAAGGGATCGATCGGGCTGTGGAACGAGCGAAAAAATACGTGGCTGCCGGAGCCGACGCGATTTTTCCCGAAGCGCTTGTTACCGAGGAGCATTTTGCGCTGATGAGTCGGGAAATATCGGTTCCGATCCTTGCGAACATGACGGAATTTGGCCAAACGCCGTATTATACCGCCGAACAATTTGCCTCTTTTGGTTGCGCGATGGTCATTTATCCGGTTACTTCCCTTCGCGCAGCCGCCAAAGCTTATGAACGCATCTTTACGGAAATATATACTCATGGTACACAAAAAGAAAAGTTGCACGATTTGCAAACGAGAAAAGAGCTTTATGAGACGATTAGCTATTACGACTACGAAGCTTTGGATACGTCCATTGCGAAAACCGTGCTATCAGAAGAGTAATAAAGGAAATCAAGGCGCGGGACGCATTTGTCGTCGGCATTACCACCGTTGATGACGATGATGTTGGTGACGTGGATGATGGGGTGTTGTATATACCAAAGGCGCACCCTTTTTTGATGCCGGTTCTTGCGGCGATTCCGCTGCAATTGCTCGCTTATTTCGCTGGTTCGGTGCGCGGATACGATGTTGACCGCCCGCGTAACCTGGCAAAGAGCTTGACAGTGGAATAAGCGGGCCAAACCCTTTTCAAAAACGAGAATAACAATCCGCTTTTGTTATTCGATAATAAGAAGCGGATCATTTTTACTTGATCATTATTGTAAGAGATCTACAAAACAATTAACTGGATCATAGGTGCATGTACAAATGAATCTACCCGTGCATCCGACTCTATCTCCCCATCCAACACCTCAGAAAACCTTTTATGTACCTGTGATTGTCAAGTTTTTTATTGGTCATGGATTTGCGTTGTTATGGATGTTTTTTTCAGTATATATTTCCCTTCCTTGGCTCTATGATTTGGCAGATGTGGTTACGTTTCCCATTGCTTTATTGATCATCGGAGGAATCGCTTATGTCCCTGGCTATCTAAATGCCTTTCTCGTGATCAGTCTGATTCTGGACCAGCAGCCTCCGTTTAAAACAGAATGGCCCAATGTACCAATTACCATATTAATCGCTTGCCGCAACGAAGAAAAAAAGATTGCCAATACGTTGCGCTATATACAAAAGCAGGATTATCCGGGTGATATCCAGATCATCATCATCGACAACGGTTCAACAGATCGGACGTCTGAAGAAGCGAAAAAAGCTGCCGAATCTTTAGGCCTTTCCTTACGGATCATTAGGGAAGAAAATCCCGGAAAGTTCAACGCACTTAATGCGGGATTGTTGGAAGTAAAAACGCGATATTTGATCACTTTGGATGCCGATACTCTGTTGCACCGTTCTGCGGTGCGCTATCTTGTTTCTCGGATGTTAAGCGCTCCTGTTGACGTTTGCGCGGTCGCCGGGGCTGTTTTAGTGCGCAACAGCCGTGAAAATTGGTTGGCCAAAATACAAGAGTGGGACTATTTTTTGGGAATCGCTTCAATCAAACGCTTACAAGGCCTATATCAGGGAACCTTGGTTGCACAAGGTGCCTACAGCATATACATGACGGAATGCATAAAAAAGGTTGGCGGATGGCCAAACGCAATTGGTGAGGATATCGTGCTCACTTGGAGCTTTTTAAAAAACGGATGGAAAGTTTATTTTGAACCGCTTGCCGTCGCATTTACCGATGTTCCCGTCACTTTTTCCCATTTCATCAAACAACGTTCGCGCTGGGCCCGGGGGATGATTGAAGCGCTCAAAGAAACGAAACCTTGGCAACAACCCCTTTTATTTGCAAAATATTTAACCGGGGTCAACCTTGTCATACCCTATATTGATTTCACGTACACCTTCTTTTGGATCCCCGGTCTTATCCTTGCATTCTTTGGGATTTACTGGATCGTCGGACCAATGACGATATTGGTATTACCATTGACGTTATTGAGTTACTATATTTTGTATATATACCAGAAATCCGTATTTCAAAAGCTTGACCTGCGTATTCGTAAGAACAGACTCGGCTTTTGGCTTTTTGTTTTATGTTACCAGATGATTCTTGCCCCGGTATCCGTTTGGGGATATATTCAGGAAGTGTTACATTTGGAAAGGGTTTGGAAGTGAATGGTCCGATGAGAAGGAATAGAAAATGAACTGGCAATCAAGCAAGCCCTCTGCCGGATGGCAGGGGCGGATTGCTAGAGATGCCTCCATGCATCCAAAATCCGAATAAAACGAAAGGCGTTTTAAAATGACGCGATCTGTATGAGACAAGTGCCACAGGCAAACCGCCTTAGATGCCAAGGAAAGGAAAGTGCCTGTGGCTTTTTCCATGCACAAAAAAAAGAAAGGGGTTTTGAATTATGCGGAAGATGATTCTTGTTATGGGGATGGCAGTTGGTCTTGCGGTATTGACATCCTGTTCGCAGATGGCCACAGATGAACAGCCGCTCGTTGAGAAACAGGAATCGGAGGTTCAGCAAGTGACACCTGACATTGAGGAAATTCCTGAAAGTGTGTTTACAGTAGTTGACGAAAAAGGATAGACCGTCGAACTGAAACTGGAAGACGGACCTGTCCTTTTTCTAGCTCACTGGTGCCCGCATTGTAACGGGTATCTCAAGACGCATGAACCTCTTCCAGACTTGCGTGTGGTGGCAGTCTATCCGAGGGACGGGGAGACGGTTGAGGAGATGATGAATGGCGTAAAAACCAAGCTGAATCAGGCGGGCTGGGAGGACGTTCCGTTGTATGGCTCAATGGACCCGGACATTGTGGAGTTGGTGCCGACCATCGCTTATATGGCGGAAAATGTGCCGTACCACAGAAACGCTTTTGAGGTTGGGGAAGGGGATTTTTGAGCGCAGGATTTACCATGGCACATGTGAATTACTCTTGCGTGCATGTTCCTTGTTCACCAGTCCAAGTATCTTATTTTTTTTTGTCTTCTTTTTCTGCTTGATACAAATAAAAAATACCAATAGCCAAAGCAATGATGCTTAATATTCTAGGGGTATTGCCAACGTAATTTAAATACAATACAAAATCATCGTGGCTCCATCCACCCCCTCGCCCACTCAACCGATACAATGCTGCAGTAATATAATGTGAAACAAAGAGAAATGCAGAAATACCACAAAAAGCAACACCGGCCGCACGCTTTGACATTTGAATCTCTCCTTTCCCCAGTATAGAAGACCATCGGTAACCTGTACCAGCAGGTCCTGTGAAAATATATGGAGGTTAATTGTTAAATTTCATACCAAACAAAGCAAACACCGGAAGGTTTCTGTGCCTGTCCAGAACCGGCGTGATAATCAGATCCAATGATGGGGCTGTAATAAACGTCAAAATTGTAAAGCTCGTATATGAGATATGCAGCAAGTTCATATGTCTTGTCGACAGGAATATGGATTGTATGGCTAGTTGATACTTCGTAAGTCATCGTAACGTCAAAACCGAGTTCTTTACTTACTTTATCAGCTCTGATTCTTGTGTTTGAATTCCATGTAGCAGGTACGCCCTCATTTAAATATGTCTTTAAAGTACCTGGCCCCATTGCGGAACTTCTCGGAGGGACTTCCGTTTCGCAGGATTCACTTATTTCAATATTTTCAACGTAGTAATAAGGAATGCCCCATGGAATTTGACTATCCCCACGATTTGTTTTGGAAGGTACAGTTTCATTCTCGTTTAAACGAACAATCGCTGCACCAACGACTTTTGCTTGTTCTGGAATGTCGAATTTGCATTGCTTTACATATTCCTCTGGGTTTACAATCATCTCCACTTCTTTTGTTTCCACATCCCTCTTTACAACCGTTTCTGGCAAATGAGTATGGATGAAGAATTCACGACACATCAATGCCAACGCCAATAGTAATAAGGAAAAAATGATGATGCTTGATTTTGAAGAAAAGTATTTGTTTCTCAGCATAAATCCCTCCTAAGTGTACTGTTAACATATGAGTGCCATATCTTTGTAAATCCTGAGAGCGGGAGGCGAGAGCGCAGGATGTGAGTCATACAAGTAATCCAGTTTTATCGTTTGAACGAGCCCGTTTTCCAGGTTGTACAATCCGAAGATTGCTTGACGGATGTCGGATTCTTTTTTGGCATTGGGTTTGGGAATGGAACGGTCGAAATTCTTTTCTTCCTGAATCCAGATGATCCATTTGTCATTGCCCAACGGGTTGGCATAATGGGTGCCTGAATACCATTCCACTAAACATTTTGACAGATGGGGGATCGTAAAAGCGATGACCGATTGGGATGTTGGCTGGGTTGTTGAGTCGTGTTTCAACATCCGGTTGATGATGACGGTAGTCTAGGCCCGGGTGGTGGGCTTTCCGGCTGAAAAGGTGGTGGCGCTTGTACCCCGGATGATTCCCCGATCTGATACGACTTTGATGTAACCCCGCTGCGATTCAACCAAACGGTCTGTAAATGGTAGAGAAGCGTTTTTATAGGCGATGGCCTCATCTCGTAACCCAAAGCACAAGTGATCATGACCGCCCTCTGACCCCGGGTTAAAGGCTGATTCGGCCGGAATGTGCCATCAGGATACCCTCGAGCAATTCCTGCTTGGACGATGGCGCCTACCGCTTTTCCCAATACAGCGCCGTTTTGTACGTTACGGAAGGATGAACGGCCTTCCGGCAATTGTAAGGTGCGGTATAGCATCAGTGCCCGTCCGACACATCGGGAAATATGACTGCCTGTGCCGGGAGGGGACTGAGCATGGTCAGCGTCAATGCCACAAACAAAAAGACGGAATGAACTTTTTCATTTCAAATGCCTCCTTGTTTGGTATAGAGTATAATCATTTTATCACATAAATTTTTTCTAACTTAAATTGCAATATTAAATGCAACAACTCACAGTAATCCAAAATATGGTTATGATAAAGCCAAGTTTCGTAACTCTTCATTAAACGCATCGTTCGGTGAACGATATTCCAGGATCTTCCTTGGGAGGGTGTTACACCAGTTCTCTACATAGATAATGAGCGACGGATCGATATCATCCATGGACTTGCCTTTTGGAATAAATCGACGAATGAGTCCGTTGTGGCGTTCATTGGTCCCTCGTTCACATGATGTATAAGGATGTGTGTAATACACCTCGCATTCGATAGCCTGGCTGAGTTCACTGAATTCAGCTCCATTGTCTGATGTGACCGTTTTGAACACGGTTGAGAATACGGATCCATACTGTTGCTTCAATTCCTGTAAGGCCTGTTTCACGCATTATTCCAGACGTTCATCGATGTGCCGGGGGCGTTGTTCAATGCTTGTGCCTAGCATCTTCTTATGTTGCCGTGTTCGCTTTTTCTTGGTGTTGCGGGACACTTTCAAAGGCAGATCGATGTTCTTGATTGGAAGCAGACCAAGGTCGATATAGCGGTACAGGGTCTTGGTGCAAACCCATTCACCATCGAACAAGCGCTGGGTCTTGGCATAGCCGCAAACGGCATCCGGAGACCAGTGATCATCACGGATCTTCTGCACGGCAAAATGAATGAAATCCGTGGTCTGGATCAGCTTATACTTCGCACCACAGCGGGAACGGTTCGATTCATAGACACGTTGACCCACATCGGCAAAGTATGCTTGATACTCGGTCAGATCAGACCGTCGCTGCGTCACGGTTCCTCGCTTCAACTCACGGGAGATCGTAGACTTATGACAGCCGATGATGTCTGCGATTTCTTGCAGTGACTTTCCCTGATTACGAAGCGCTTGGATCTGACCACGATCAAAACGGTGAGATGCGAAAAGGTACGAGTTGTGTTATGATGAGTGCGAGCCATGGTAATCCTCCTGTTATGTATGGGTTTGTGTCGACTTCATCATAACGGAATTACCGTGGCTTTTGTATATTTATTTTGTTGCATTTAATTTTACAATGAACCGTCAAGTTTTTGTGGGTGCTTTTCTTTTTGACAGTAGATTTTTTTCGTCAACCTCTATCTTGCAAGCGTTTTCTTTACTCGTTTCTCTTCTTGTTTGTTCTTTTTGTGGGTCTTTAAAAACCTCTCAGGTCTTTCAGAGCTTGGTATATGGGCGTTCCGTAAGCGTCAAATAGCCCCCACCTGTCTATCAGATGAGGGCTTCGGTAAAATGGTTTACGATTGGGACGCTCGACAAGTCAAAGGTAACGATGACGACCAGTGCAGCAACCGGTCCAGTGCCTCCGGATCTTTCGAATCCGCAAGCTGCGGAAACCGCTCAAACAGATACTTCAAGTATTGGAACGGATTCAGTCCGTTCTCCTTCGCGGTTTCAATCACGCTATAGATCGTCGCGCTGGCCTGTGCTCCGCGAGGCGTGTTGGCAAACAGCCAGTTCTTTCGTCCAATCACAAATGGCTTGATCGACCTTCCGCTGCGGTTGTTGTCGATCTCCAGACGACCGTCCTGTAGGAAAGCCGTCAGTTTGTCCCATTGGTTCAAGCTGTACGCAATCGCCTGTCCGAGCAGACTTTTTGGCAGCGTACGGGACCGCTGCTTTTGAAACCATGCCAAATAAGCCTCCAAGATGGGCTTGCTTCGCTCCATTCGGACGGCATAGCGTTCTTCAGGCGACGCGTCCTTCAGCTGTCTTGCTGACTTCTGTACGTTCAGCGATGCCTTCGACACCGGTTACCATCTGCAGATGGCGTTCCGTACAGACCTCCCCGGGTAAGGGTGTGGACTTTCCGCTCATGTACCTGCCCAATATACTGGAGCTAGCCCTTGGCGGCTTAGGACTTTGTCTTGTATCGCAGACTCATCCGACTAGTCCAGCCTCTCATTGGGTTCGTGTGCCTCAGGTCAAGCGTTTGCCTTAAGCTTCCTCCAGATTCCACCTCGCGATGGACACCCTTGCTCTCGGCTAAACGGTAGGCGCTCGCCAGCCCCCGTTCGGGACTTTCACCCTATAGCCAACACCCATGCCGGGCGCACAACAAATCATGCGGGTGCCAGCAATGCACCCGCATCACATCAATCGCTCGCTGTCATGCACAATTTACTTGAACGCTTGCTCCACTTCTTTGATCATCTCGGCGACAGAGACGAGGCCGCCACCAGACAGATACCAATAATTCGGATCGAGATAAACAATCTTTCCATTTTTGTACGCTTTCGTGTTCTTGATCAGATCATTGTCAAGCACTTTTTCCGCCGGGGTCTTTTCCCCGTTGTTCACCACTTGGTCACGGTCTACGACAAAGAGGTAATCCGGGTCTTTCTCCGCAATATATTCAAACGAAATGCTCATCCCATGCGTGGAAACCTCAATCTTGTCATCAACCGGTTTTACGCCCAATACGTCATGAATCAAACCAAACCGGGAACCTGGACCAAAAGCGCTCACTTTTCCTCCTGTCGTCAATATGATCAGTGCATTTTTGCCGCTTTCGGTTGCTTTCTGTTTCACACGCTGAATTGCCTGTTCCAGATTTTTCAGTTCGTTTTCCACAAAATCTTCCTTGCCGAAAATCTGCCCCAGGATTTTCATATTTTCGCTAAAGGATTCCATATATCTGGATGTGTCCACTCCCATGTAGATGGTCGGGCCAATCTTTTTCAGCTCATCATACGCCTTCGATTGCCTGCCGGAAATGATAATCAAATCGGGACCAATTTCGCTGATCTTCTCAAAATCCGGTTCCTGCAAGCTGCCCACATTGACATACTTGCTGTCTTTATACTTTTCAAGATAAGGCGGGATGTTGGCTTGAGGAACCCCGGTCACTTCCACGCCCATTTTGTCCAATGAGTCCAATACGCCAAAGTCAAAAACCACCACTTTTTGCGGGTTTTTCTTGACCGGTGTTTCACCCAATTGATGCTTGACAACAATTTCTTGTGGCTCATTCTGCTCTTGCTGTGTGCCTGACGATGCGGCAGGCTTCTCGCCCGAAGGGCTGCCTTCTGAGCCGCAAGCCGTCAGCACAACAGCCAACACCAAAAACATGACACCATACCATAACTTTTTCATCATGGATACCCCTCCCAATCCGAAGTCTTTTACAGGTAATAAATGGATACCTTGTGCTGATCGAATTTCTGAATTAGTATATCCATCTCAAAGACAGATTTCAGTACCTCCGCGTCAATCATCTCTCCGGTTGAACCCGCCTTGACCACCTTTCCATCCTTGAGGGCGACAATATAGTCGGAATAACAGGACGCAAAATTGATGTCATGAAGGACCAAGACAATTGTCTTGCGCAAATCATCTGCCAATTTCCGCAGCATTTTCATGATTTGTACGGAATGCTTCATATCCAGGTTGTTCAGTGGTTCATCAAGGAATATATAATCCGTGTCTTGGGCCAGGACCATGGCGATAAACGCCCTTTGCCGCTGACCGCCGCTCAGCTGGTCCAAATACTTGTCTTGCAGGTCTTCTAGTTCCATATATTCCATCGCTTTTTCCACATGTTTCCAATCTTCCGGGCTCAACCTTCCCTGGGAATAAGGAAACCGGCCAAAGCTGACCAATTCCTTCACTTTCAAGCGGATATGTAGATGGTTGGATTGCTTCAGAATCGATACTTTTTTGGCCAGCTCGTTGCTTTTTGCCTGACCGATCTCCTGTCCATCAATCAGAATTTCCCCGGAGTCCTTGCCCAACAGACGGCTCATCAGGGACAAAAGCGTGCTTTTCCCGGCACCATTGGGTCCGATAAAGGAAGTGATTCGCCCTCGCGGGATCGTAAGGGATATGGAATCAATCACCTTTTTATTCCCGTACCATTTGGAAACATTTCGCAATTCTATCATGCTTTATTCTCCCTCAGCAGCAGGTAAAGAAAGGTGATACCGCCGATAAAGTTGATCATGACGCTGATGGTGGTGGTAAAGGCAAAAATCCTCTCAATCAGCCACTGCCCTCCGACCAATGCCACGATGCTGATAAGCATCGAACCGGGAATCACATATTGGTGGCGGTATGTGCGGATAAACTGATAAGTGACATTGGCAACCAGCAGCCCCAAAAAAGTGATAGGCCCGACCAGCGCCGTGGAAATGGAAACCAGCGCTGCCACCATCATGAGCAATCTTAAAACGACGGTTTCATAGGCGACACCCAAGTTTACGGCATGTTCCCTGCCCAACGCCAAAACATCGAGATACTTGGCATAGCGTGAAAAATAAACCGAGATACCGGCCATCACAATCACCGAAATGAAAAGCAAGTCGGTGTTGATATTGTTAAAGCTGGCGAACATCCGATCTTGCACGATCATGAATTCGTTCGGATCGATCAACATCTGCATAAAGGAAGCCATGCTTCGAAAGAACGTCCCAAAGACAATCCCGGCCAGCAGCAGGAAATAAATGTTTCGTCCTTCCCTTCGGAAAAGCAACTGGTACAAAAGCACAGAAAACAGAACCATCAAACCAACCGAGATGAGAAAATGAACATGGCTGTTCATTAACGCCAAAGTCGCCGACCCGAACACATAAACCACAAACGTTTGAATGAACAAATACAAGGAATCCAGACCGATAATGGAAGGAGTGAGGATGCGGTTGTTGGTAATGGTCTGAAAAATAACCGTGGAAAAAGCGATGGCTGAGCCGGTCAGCACCATGGCCAAAATTTTCGCCGTTCTTCTTGGCAGCACGTAATCCCAGTTGCCGCCAAGATGATCGAAAAGAAAGAGTGCGATCAATCCCAGTGAAAGCAAGAAAAGCGCAGCCAGCTTGATTTTGTCACTCATGCATCTTTCTCCTCAAAAGCAGGGACAAAAACGTCGCGCTTCCGATCACTCCTACCATCAAGCCGATCGGTATTTCGTACGGGTAAATGAGCAGTCGTCCCAAAATGTCACAACCCAGCAAGAAAACAGCCCCCAGCAACGCGGTGTACACAATGTTCTGTCGCAAATGATCCCCCCGGTACAGCGTGACGATGTTTGGAATGATCAGCCCCAAAAAAGGCATCATTCCCACCGTCAAAATCACCACTGCAGTGACCAAAGCGACGATGACCAGCCCCACATTCACCACTTGCCTGTAATTCAGCCCGAGATTGACCGAAAAATCTTCCCCCATCCCTGCAATAGTAAAACGGTCGGCAAACAGATAAGCGATGATGAGCAGCGGTATGCTGACATACAACAATTCGTACCGGCCCTTGACAATCATGGAAAAATCTCCGTACAGCCATGCGCCGATACTCTGAATGAGATTGTGCTGATAAGCAAAAAACGTGGTCACCGAGTCAATGATACTGCCGTACATCAGGCCAACCAGCGGAATAAAAATCGCGTTTTTAAATTTGACCCGGTCCAATATCTTCATGAAGATAAACGTCCCCAGCAGGGCGAAAAGAAAAGCGATAACCATCTTCTGCAGCAGCGTGGATGAACTGAAGATCATCATCGACACGAGGATTCCGAACCGGGCCGCATCCTCCGTTCCCGCCGTGGTCGGCGAAACAAACTTGTTGCGGCTCAGCTGCTGCATGATTAAACCAATAATTCCCATGCTTGCGCCAGCAATGATCAGGCTGATCAACCGTGGAACCCGGCTGACAAACAAGACCTGAAGATGACTTTCACTCAAATTGAGCAGGTCGGACAATTTGATCTCTTTGACGCCGACAAATAGCGAAGTGACAGATAAAACGAACAACGCAACAACCAGATGTCTTTTTTTCATGATCATCCTTTGTTTTTTTATGTTCCGAAGGACAATGTTGGATGATACTAATTAAGAAAGAGAATCATTCTCAATCACTAACAGGAAAAAAATATAACCATACGAATCACGATGATTCAAATGACGATCCATCAAGTGATGCACCATTCTATCCAATGAACAGCATCACCCCCTGACACGAAACCAAAGTGGTTCATAAACAATTATATTGATAATGATTCTCATTGTCAAATATGGGCCCACAATACTCTAAAAGGCGGGAATTCTTTGTGCCTACACAGAAATGCAGGCAGAAGATGGCGATCGCTTTTTACACGCGCACGTACCATCTCTGCCGATGCAAAAGAATTGCCAGAGCAGCCCAAAACAGGAAAAAGAACAATGCGTAATTCAGTTTTGGATCGCCGGGAAAAAGCGATATGCCATCAAGCAGTTTGTCCCGGACGGAGACGGTCCCGGCCTTTCCGGCGATGGTTAAGTGCATCAGCACCGAAGCCAGCAAATATTTCCCGAAATAGATAAGCAAACTGTTGCGGCCAAAGGCTTCCAACAGGTACAGGCCAGTATAGGCCGGACTTTTTTTGAGCCGGAGCGATTTATCATCAAGCAGGAAGAAAAGAACTGCCAATAGGAGGACAGCTATACCGGCCGTTAAGGAAGCGAACGCTGGCGTCCACATGCGCTTGCCGACCGGAGCAAAAAACGCAAACAAGGGAGCCGTCAGCAAAAGAACGCCGCCCAGCATGAACAGGAGGCGGCTTTTTTTCTTTTGCTGTGGATTTATGATGATGCGCCCGGCAGCCGCCCCCAAAAACACATTGGCCAAAGCACTGAACATGACAGCCAGCCCTTCCGGGTCGTATCCTTTGGTCCCTTGGGCGTACATGTGCGAAAGGCCGAAAAGAGCGGCGTCGATCTTTGCAAAAGGATTGCAATCAGGCCAAATGACACCTTCAGCACACGGTTTTCCAGCCAAAGACAGCCACACACCATAAGTGAACATCACGATTGCCGCCGCAAGAACAGAAAACTGCCATGTCCGATTTATACTTAAAACCAACACGGCGACCAAACCGGAAACCGCATACAATTGAAGAACGCCCGTGATTCTCCATGTGGAAAAATCGGCATTCCAATGCACAACGGCGTTGTATAAAAGGCCAATGATCATGAGAATGACGGTTCTTCGAATCACTTTTTTCCATCGAATCCGGCGAAAATATGCGATGCCCAAGCCTACGCCAAAAAGGGTCAGGAAAGCCGGAAAGATAAGATCCAGCAATGTTAGCCCATACCACTCGGCATGCCGGAAAAAAAGATATCCACCTGGAGGAATATGACTGAGTAACACCGAAAAAGCCACAACAAATCCGCGGGCGATATCCACGGAATAAATGCGTTTGGAACTGGCAGATTGCGACGTTTCCATACGTGAATTAATGAAATGCCTCCTTGAAAATAATTCATATAAAATTCATATAATAAATTTTTTAAAACAAAAGAAACTACAAAATTGAAAAAACATCCCGCGTTCAAGATGATTCAACATTGTATTGTCTTCCTTCGGGGCATGTTCCTCGCTTTAGCCTTTTCTTTTTTCTTTTAAGGATTTTCCGCTTTTCTTCTTCCAATGACAATCCTTCCCTTAATTTAATTGTGCTGGATCGAATTGGATATACATGCACCCGGTTCCGCCAGTGCCGCTCATCGTTTGATACCCGGCATGTTTTAACCCCTCATAGGTAAGCTACAAACTGCGGAATGCATCAGGTTTGTGAAGGCCCGTCATGGAAGTTTCAATCCCTCATAGGTAAGCTACAAACCATAGGCCCCGACGTTGTCCACGTCTTCCAAAAGATTGTTTCAATCCCTCATAGGTAAGCTACAAACTCTGCCGGCCGTCGTAATGATATTCCTTCACCTTATACGTTTCAATCCCTCATAGGTAGGCTACGAACGCACCTCCTTTCGTATGTGGTTTCGTTGATGTCGCGTTGTTTCAATCCCTCATAGGTAAGCTACAAACGAAGACCGACAAGATGCCGTTTGACCGATGGGTGCGAGTTTCAATCCCTCATAGGTAAGCTACAAACATAGTGCGAGCCAATCCTTGACACGAACCTTCACCGTGTTTCAATCCCTCATAGGTAAGCTACAAACTTTGCGTACATCTTATCCAAGGCTTTCAGTATATACTGTTTCAATCCCTCATAGGTAAGCTACAAACTTCTCATCTTTTCTCTTCCTTCCCAAAAAATCACCCGTTTCAATCCCTCATAGGTAAGCTACAAACCGATCGGCGTAGGCGAGAATGTCCTTGCGGAGTCCTTGTTTCAATCCCTCATAGGTAAGCTACAAACTGGGAAGAATTCGAGGATCCAGAATTGGGATTGTGGTTGTTTCAATCCCTCATAGGTAAGCTACAAACGCTGAGAAGCTGTATCTGGATCGTTCGTTCATCTCAGTTTCAATCCCTCATAGGTAAGCTACAAACTCGGATCGCCGTGCTGATTGGCTGCGAAACAACTACATGTTTCAATCCCTCATAGGTAAGCTACAAACTTGCGACCATCAGATTACCCCCCTTTCGGTAATCAAGTTTCAATCCCTCATAGGTAAGCTACAAACGATGTCCGGGTTTCGTACCTCGGTCACGAAAACTCGTTGTTTCAATCCCTCATAGGTAAGCTACAAACCGTCCCAAGTGAAACCAAAATACTCTCCTAACAATTGGGTTTCAATCCCTCATAGGTAAGCTACAAACTTCCCTCTGTACCTCCTGCCTCTAAATCGCCAACAGGTTTCAATCCCTCATAGGTAAGCTACAAACGATGAGGAAGGTTGAAGATGCGGACTGATTGGGATGTTTCAATCCCTCATAGGTAAGCTACAAACTCGGAATAAGGAGGCAGAGCGATGCAGTTTAAGGTGGTTTCAATCCCTCATAGGTAAGCTACAAACAAATAGTCAGACGTGTACTCGACTTCGTAGACAGCAGTTTCAATCCCTCATAGGTAAGCTACAAACGTATCCTCCAGATTTGACGGAACACCGCGCGTATCAAGTTTCAATCCCTCATAGGTAAGCTACAAACGTACGATTTCTATATCGAGGTGGTTGACGGCGAATACGGTTTCAATCCCTCATAGGTAAGCTACAAACTTTTATGAGCAGTTCGCGATCAAGTTCAAACTCTTCTTGTTTCAATCCCTCATAGGTAAGCTACAAACATATTTTTACAAGCTTTGAAGGTTCTCCGGTTTCTTGTTTCAATCCCTCATAGGTAAGCTACAAACGACGAGGCAGGAGTAATATTTAACTCTCGTGATTGGGTTTCAATCCCTCATAGGTAAGCTACAAACCTAATACCGGGGCACAGGCTTTTCTCCCCCATCCTCTGTTTCAATCCCTCATAGGTAAGCTACAAACGGCAAGGCGGCTCGACCCAGCACATTACCTGTCTTGGAGTTTCAATCCCTCATAGGTAAGCTACAAACGACAATGGCGGCATCATACGTTTGTTGTTGAAACGATGTTTCAATCCCTCATAGGTAAGCTACAAACTGGCCAAGCGCATAGAATTCTCAAGGGAAATGCGCAAGTTTCAATCCCTCATAGGTAAGCTACAAACTTGAGGGCTGAGCTCAGCAAAACGGGCTTCAGCTCGAGTTTCAATCCCTCATAGGTAAGCTACAAACTCGTCCCCGCGAGGAAGTACGCTTATGGCTACGGTTAGTTTCAATCCCTCATAGGTAAGCTACAAACTCGTAATACACGCCTAGTAAACGCCCACCGTTTTGCGTTTCAATCCCTCATAGGTAAGCTACAAACCATTCGAGCACGGCTCGATAATTGGGTGCCATAACGGAGTTTCAATCCCTCATAGGTAAGCTACAAACTCGTTACTGTTCCATCATTGATGATTTTTTGCACCGTGTTTCAATCCCTCATAGGTAAGCTACAAACCGGGTTGCAGTGATCGATTCGGAACGTGGATCTGCCAGGTTTCAATCCCTCATAGGTAAGCTACAAACCACAAAAGCAGCTTGCTGACAAGATAAACGTTTCATCCGTTTCAATCCCTCATAGGTAAGCTACAAACCTATATTGAGTTTGTTTCATGTTTTGTACGGACTGGTGTTTCAATCCCTCATAGGTAAGCTACAAACTTTTATGTCCGATTTGATTCCTTCCAGTTCTTCAACGTTTCAATCCCTCATAGGTAAGCTACAAACTACGTTCCCGGGGATATGTCTTATCAACAATGGTTTGAGTTTCAATCCCTCATAGGTAAGCTACAAACTCTCTACCTCTCGACTTGTTTAAGTATTGCGACTTCGTTTCAATCCCTCATAGGTAAGCTACAAACAGGAGCTCTTTTGTCTCATCGTCAATTGGTTCCCCGGTTTCAATCCCTCATAGGTAAGCTACAAACTTCCCGGAACGTTTTCTTTTTAATCGATTTGAGAGAGGTTTCAATCCCTCATAGGTAAGCTACAAACGGTGCATGCGCGGGGCTGCAAATGGCGTGGCATGCGTAGTTTCAATCCCTCATAGGTAAGCTACAAACTTCTTCAATCCATTCAACCCACGCAATGTTTATCGCCTGTTTCAATCCCTCATAGGTAAGCTACAAACGTCCACTTGCCTTCCGCGCCGCTCGTTAGATTCCGCGTTTCAATCCCTCATAGGTAAGCTACAAACCCATTTAGACGTAGAAAAATCAAATACTTTTGCTCTATTGCAATTATAATCCATATCCAGCAGCATTGGAAGCAAAATCCTATGCTCATCTCCATCATCCACTGTATATTTCGGCATTTTTGGAGTTGTCTTCTTCCAAAAACAATGTCGTCGATCTCCCGGCTTTTTTGCATGATCTCCGATCGACGACACTTGAAATTTCGTTTCTAGCTAAAACTATCTGTTCAGTCAACACAAAAGTTCATGTTCTACCACAATATCCCGAGTGATGATCGTTAATCGGCACAGCACACAAGCAATCCCACTTAGCAAGATGTTCATTCCGACTTAGGATAATCCCGAAACTGTACATGACTGAAAATTCGTGTCGTTTCTACAGAACCATCACTTTTTTGGTTTACTTCCACCTGGCGTCTGCTGGTAGCGTATACAGGACGAAAACCGTGTTTGCGCAACCAATCCACCATGTAAACCGTGGCCCCGAACTCACCTTGTACCAACATAATATCCCGCGGTTTGCCATGACTTAAAATCCACTCCTGGATCATCTTCAACCAAGACGGCTCCCACTCCCCTTTCTCAGGAATATTAGACCATATCATTTGCAATTGTTCCGGAAGCGGACAAAACGTCTTAACCCCAAAACGGACGGCAGCTTCTTCTTTCTGTTCCTCCGTCAAAGAATGGGAAAAAAGCAAGAACATCTTCGGTGCTGCGTCATCCTGTTCCTGTGCTCCTTTCTGTACATCAGATGCCACAGGATATGGCTTTCTTGGTTCCCGTGCAAGCTGAGAAAGTTCGACAAAAAACGCTTTGCTTTGATCCAGGATCTCTCGCAATTGTGGTGCAAAACGGCGGGGCGGCGTCGGCTGGTTATATCCGGCATGGTTGATGCTGTTGCGATATTCCGCCAACTGACCGTACCAATGAAAACGTTCTCTATAAGGTTGCAAAAAGGTGACATATTGTTTTAACAAAGGCTTTTCTTTGTCAGAAACGCGCCACTCTGCTTCTGGCTTTTTTTGGTTTACGACCGAAAATGCAAACGAGATCAAATCCCGCGACTTTCGATTCATCTCATCGCCGCCCAACACATGGCAAACCGCCGTAAAAAGGCCTTCCTGCAAAAACGTAAATCCTTGCTGGATCAACCCGTGCTCCAGACACCATTCGGCAGCTTCGTAACCGAGCATCACCGGATCTCCTGAAAATGCTCGAACCCGGCGCTCCACTTCATCCAGCAACCTAGCCAGCGGCCGAAAGGGCAGCACGTCGTATCCTTTAGCCTCTTGCAACCGTTCTTTGAGGCTGTTTACCGCATCTATCAACAACGGACCGCGGCAAGTTTGCAGACTTTTGGTGAAAATATCCAGTTGATCTGCAAGGATACGATGCTTGGACACTGCTGTGCGTACATGAATGTCGAGGGATTCGCCGACTTTTGTTGTGTTGGGTTGTTTAAAAATTTCTCCGGTTTGGATTCGCGTCAACTCCTGAATGAGGGACGCATCGCCCGAACGCAAGAAATGATCGATGCCCATTGTCCAATCCATCAGTTTAACCATGGGCGTCAAATCGATGAGCGGCGCGATCCGCTGTGAAACGGGCAATTCTTTCACCTTAAAAGCCGGACCCAGCACTTCAAAAGCGCCATAGACGATTTGCCGGAATGCCGCCTTTTTTAACAAGCGGCTGTAGTTCAAGATGGCTAATGCCATAATCGGCAACGAACGAAATCCATGGGTCATGTCGAAAATGATTTCGTCGCCTTCACCGATTTCGTTCAATACCCGATCAAACAGTTCCCAAAGGTTGTTCTCATCCTGCTCTTCCGATATGTCCACCAATCGAACGTTGGCCTCTGGAGCAATGCGCCGGAACGCGTTTTCCAAGCCCTCCAAACGGACAAAAGAATCGTCTTCTTGTTTCTTTTCAAACGAGTCCTGCCAGTTCTTTTCTTTGGCCAACGGCGTCAAGAAGATGACCACTTCGTCTTCGGAGGTAAAATCCCGGCAAAACAATTCATAAATGGCTGTTTGGACGAACCGGCTGGCTGTGGCCATCTCTCCGTACTCATAATGACATTCTACATAGTTGTTTGTCCCGAGAAATGACAACAGTTTTTTCAAGACTGATCACTCCACGATAATATCTTCCACTTTTTTCGTTACAGTTGCTCATAAAACTGCTTCGTCACATCAGCAAATGCACCTTCATCCTGGATCAGGCCTTTCCCCCGTAGAACCTCCTGCTCATATGGTTTGGCCAACCACAGATAATTGATATACAACCTGTCTTCCTTATCGTCGTAACGCCATGTGGCGCGAAACAAACCACCATTGCTGGCTCCTTTGTATAGGTGGTAAGGAAACGTCTTTCCTTTGAATGCCTCGAAATCTCTCTCGTGAAACAGTTCACCCCGTTTTTGCACCTGGCTGCCTTTCACATACTCCAGCAAAACGCGGATTTGCTGGAAGATAAAACGCTGCTGAGACGGATATGCTTCCATGATCCGTTGAACCGCCTCGGAAACGAACACCTTCGTCCGCAGCTCCGACACATATTGATCCCGGGAAAACAGGAACGTGCCAAAGGGATTCAGATAAACCACACCATCTTCCGTGGTAAAGAGAGAAGCGTGCGATTCCACCAGCAACCTTTCTTCCCATGTCAGCATTTCCATGTCAAGAAACCCCTCGTTCATCAGACGACGAATAAAAGAAGAATGTTTACGGAAAAATTCGGGGTCAATGTCAATGGGCACCGGCGGAATGATATGAAGCATCTGCTGCGAACCTTCGTGCAAGTAGGCGGTCGGATAACCGTAAAATGAACCGACCAGATAACCAAACCAAGACATCACTTTATACCCACCAATAGGCGCAAAACACGTAAAAGAAGGATCCCCGGCCCGCAACACACGACTTAAATCAAACATGTAGTCGCCCAGCAGTCGGTTTAATTTGGCGCGATCGGTGATATCCATCTGTACCGGACGCAGGTCGACGTCTGCTGAAAAATCCTGTTCAATCACGCGCTTCAATAATCGGGCCGCAGCTTTTCCGTCCAACGTTTCGGTGTAAAATAACGTCACACTGGGTGAACCGGACAATTTACCCATCCGTTTCAACGCATGTAACATGGAATATTCGGCACTCACTTTCTCCGGTTGCCATTCACGTTTTGGAAGCAACGGTTGGGCGTGATCCAACCATGTTTGGAGCGCTTTTTCTTCTTCCACCCCTTGCTTTAGGCTAAGATTAGGGCCGTCGAATTGAAAAAAATCCCCTTGCCGTGTCCACTTGCCAAAATAATTGGTTTCCCCAAACAACGAAACGCCCGATGTCATGACGATGGCATGATACATCGCATTCACCCTGCGCAGACCGTTTTGCCAAAACATTAGTAAAACAAGCACTTTCACCTTATTCCGATTATAATCCGAATCATAATGAAATGGAAGGATCTGTCTCTTTTTCTTCAATATAATTTTCGATAACCTGTGCAAATGCGACATTTTGTTGAATCTTGACAACACGTGGCAGGAAAATAATAACATTTGTCGAAATCAATCTAATAAACACAAATCACTGCGGAGGCAATTCCTGATGAAAGCAATACGATGGACTGACTGGATGTTTCATCCAGTCTCGGAACAACCCGAATCATATGCCCCGGATCCAAACGATCTGGTATGGCAAGATCCGGTCACGGAAACGATTTTCTTCATGCCTGAAGAAGAATACGACGGTTTGCTCCGACAATTGGAAGAAAAGTTGGCCACCATGTCGGCCGAAGAACGGTTTTGGCATGTATGGCATCAAGACACAATACCATTTGGGACGCGGGAACCACTTCAGCTCGCGCCCCATATGCCTTATCCCAAACCTTTGTACGCTCGTCATTGGCATAACGCCACCAAGTCTGAACGCATGCGGACGAGACTGTCTGATCACGTCCTGATTCGCACGGGATTGTATTACGCGCTTTACCACCCGAACAAGGAAAATTGGCCTGCTCTTCGGAAACAGTTGTTACAGATTCATTCACCCATCGCCCAACCCATTGACCAGTTTTTGTCGACTGGCCAATGGATCGGTGAGCCGCAGCAACTGTCGATAGTCAAAGCGGGGGCGGTAAAAATCAAGCAATATTTCATGGAAACCAGCCATTTGCAAGAAGTCCGCGGCGCCAGTCTGCTTCTGGATGAACTAAACCGCAAACGAATCCTCCGGCTGTTGGCCGAATACTGGACGCCGGAAATTCTTGTATACAGCGGCGGTGGCAACTTTTTAATCCTGTGTCCGGAAGCCGAAGGACCGCTTTGCGCAGGCAAGATAGAAGAACTGTTCAAGACCGTGACCATCCATGCCAAATGCGTCGCCCACACCGAAACATTCTCGATCCGCGATCTGGCCATGGATCGGTTTCAGGACAACCTGAGCTGGCTGGAAATGAGGAAACACGAATTACAAATGTTGAAGTTGCCGCCAACGGACGACATTTCGCCAGACATCAACGCCTATCGTTCCAAACAAATGGATATTTCTTTTAAGATCGATCATTTGAACGATGCAGATAGGCATCGGCTTGCGGCACATGCTGATTCGTTTTTGCGCACCTCGGACAAGCCGTTGTGCCAACAATGCCGGCAACGGATTGCTGACGTGCAAATTGATCCGTACCAAGATGAACCACGATTGTGCTGTAACACTTGTCTGCACAAAATCATCGCCGGCAAAAACCGCTCCGTGTTTGTCGAAGAAATGAAAGACCTTTTTCAACGACTGGGCAAACCTTTCGCAGACATGGCATTGGCCGAAACATTGGAGGATATCATAAAAAGCCAGCGCGAGCGCTACGGAAAAGACGAACTTGCCGTCATTTACGGCGACGGCAACAACATGGGAGCCGTTGTGGAGCAAATTCGATCGTTTCAAGTTTACCGCTACTTTTCCCATTTGACGGCTTCCATCACCAAATACGCCCTTTACACCACGTTGCAAGAACTGATCCTGGAAAATCACCAACACGACAAAGCACCATTTGAAATTATCGCAGTGGGGGGCGACGATCTGTTTTTCATCGTCCCCGGCCTTTATGGACTGGAAACGGCCAAACGACTGGGACGAAAATTTGACGCCGGTTTCCGGAAATATCCCGCATCGGGGGACGATGAAGAAAAGCTCACGTTGTCGGTGGGAATCTGTTTTGCTCCTTACAAAATCCCTTTAACAGTCTTGTTCTCGACAGCGGAAGAACTGTTGAAATCCGCCAAACAGCACAAAAAACAAAGCCGCGTCCGTGGCGGAACGCTGGATTTTATGAAACTGGAGTCCAATTCGCCATTTTCACAAAACGTTCAAACATACCGCCAACTCAATCATGTGCGGACCGTTCGTACAAGTACCGGCAAACAGTTCACCTTACACCATTTGTTCCGTCCTTATTCGTGGGACGAAACCGACGCCATGCAAACATTCATCAGGAAGTTGAAAAACATAGACACTGCTCGGCAATTGGCCTTCCGGTTGCGGGACAGCGTCATCCAGATGAGTACCAAAGAAGCCAATTTGTATTATTTGGTTCATTTTTGCACAGCCCGTTTCGATGATAAGCAAGATGAAGACCGTCACTGTGTTCATGAATGCTACAGAGCCTTTCTCGACGCACCGTGGACAAAAGAAAAAAACATCAAAGAAAAATACTTTCCCTACATCATCATTCAAGACGAAAACCAAGAACACTTATACACACCTTGGCACGATGTAATGGAACTGTGGGACATGGAGGAGGAAGAACTGTGGCAGGAAAGTCTACCGTCCAATGGCACTTAAAGCTGCGCATGCCCAGCCCGTGGTTGATCAAAGGTGGAAGTGACCGGGCTACCGCCAATGCCAGTGCTCTGACCGACCTCTTGGGTTATCCGTACATTCCAGCCTCCACCATCAAGGGACAGCTGCGCCACCAGCACCGACTCCTGTCCAGCATCCATCCGCAATTGAAAAATTGGGAAACGTTCTTTTTCGGCGAAAGCGGCATCCGCCACGGCCACTTGTACATCACCGACGCGACGTTGACACATCCGTTGCATCCCGAACAACTGCGGCAATACCGTTCGAGAATTGCCATCGACCGGAAACGGAAAGTCGTCAGTGACCAAGCTCTTTTGACGGAAGAAGTCATTATCCCTGGCATTGAGCTCGGCAGCGAACTGATGTGTTATGTCCCTCCGGACCAAACTGCATCAGCCGCCGCAATACTAACCCTTTGCATCCTGAACATTCGGTCGATCGGCAGCAGCAAGAGCATCGGGTACGGCCATCTCCGCTTCCGGTATCACGATGACCAGGCCAATCCCTCTCCTGATGACAGCACGGTGCAAGTGGTCATCGACAACTGCCCATGGACGTATGACCGTTTTCTGAAAGCGGTCCGTTCGACCGCGGAACTTCAAAACCCTTGATACGAGGAGGATCCAGGTTGGGATTGCATTATCGAGCGTGGACCATCCAGTTGAAAGCCGAATCACCCCTGATGATCGGCGGCCACCGCTTGGACAACAACCGGTACGCAAGCCTTGACTATATCCCGCATCACGTCCTGCAAGCCGCCTTTGCCCGGGCAATCCTTGAAACCCATGAACATTATTCGTTGGACAAGCACACCAACGACAAGCTGTATTATATTGACCCAAACCACCAGGAAATCACCGACGACGGGTGTCATCCCCAGTGGCAGCCATGGTTTCGTGTATTTCCACAATTGTGTTTCAATGACGCCCGGCCCATGGGCCGGACGTTGTACACACCGACCACTTTCGCCTGCAAACATTCGTCCAGCCATCCTTTGCGCGAAACATTGCTGGAACGTTACTTGTCCAGGAACCAGCGCAGTCAGCTGGCGCAATTCAAATGCCCGGTATGCCAAGGCCGGCTTGAACGAAAAAACGGCTGGCGAATGCCAAGCGATGAAAAACTGTATTACCGCAAAATCACCCGCGTCGGACTGGATGAGAGACGGCTCGTCAGCCGCGATGAACATTTGTACACCCTCTCGGTGTTGGAACCGTATCGCCTGATCGATCCTGAAAACGGTCAAGCCGAACCGTTGTACTTTTACGGTACGGTTTACGCACCCCAAGAAGCGGATTTGTCACTGGACGAAGCGATCATTCATGTGGGAGCGTACCTTACCAGCGGATTCGGCAGAATGCGCATCCGCGTCACCCCTGCCGATACAACCAACCGACGTCAAGCCGCTTTTGAACGATGGCGGCAATGGCAGGAACAAGCAGGCAACAGCAGCGTCGCCATCCAGCTCTTGTCGGATGTCGAACTGCCATTGGTATGTGCCGTGGATAACAAATACCAAACACGGGAACAATGGCTGGCATTTTACACACAACTGCTTCGGCAGTGCAGCGGCTTGCCGGAAAACGTCACGGTGGAAGCCGCTTACTTGAACTCGTTCCAGCGCCGTTATGTTCACAACGGCCCGCAATTCCGCCGTGCCGACAAGCTGACCACCCTTCTGCAGCAAGGCAGCGTCTTCATTTTGAACGGGCCAAAAGCAGCGTTGGAGCCGTGGCTTGATGAAGCCATTCAATGCGGCATGCCATGGCAGGCGGATGACATTCAACGCCGTTTGTCGCTGGACATCCTCAGCGGTGAGGCCGAACCATCCCAAAAAGGAGGAAACACCGTTGAATCAGGAAGAGTTTAAAATTCAATCGTTGCTCAAACAAGAAGCCGATTTTTTGATTGATTGTGTAAAAGAACTGGATCCCTGGCTCATAGATATTTTTATTAATATTCAAGAGCAAAATCAGAAACGAAATAAACAAGACAATCATCGTAATCAAGGAAACAAACGAAATCAAATTGACAATCAACTAGAAAAAGAAGGGTTTGGTCATTCACAAATTAAACATCTCATGCGAGCAACTGCCCAGGCATCTGGATTAAAAGAACTTTGTCTTTTCATCCGCTACCAAATGGGCCGTGACGATCAACGAAAAAATTGGAACAAAGCGGTTCGTAACAAAACATTGGGTGAAGCGGTCATTGAACAGCTGAACCAGATCGAGGCAAAAGCCAAATCTTTGGTCTCCGCCGATGATCCGCCCGCTTTTCAACGACAACTCTTTTTGCGGATGGCTGAACGCTTCTTTCATTATTGGTCCTGGCAGTACCGATTTTTGCAATCCCAAGCCCTGGAACAAAGAGGGAGGACGGGTCGATGACTGCATCCACCGCCTATTTTGACCGTTTTGTCAATCAGTTCATTATCCGAGGACGGTTGGTATTGGACAGCCCGATGCATATCGGCGAGGGAAAGAAACAAGTGTTTGGCCCGGACAACGGTGTGGTCAAAACCCATGACAATCAACCCTATATCCCTGGTTCATCATTAAAAGGTGTTTTGCGTTCGTTTTTGGAGCGAATCGCCCATACCCTCGATTATGATGAAAATTACTATTCCAAACCATGCCAATCCGTCAGTCAAACCGGTCAAATCTGTCTCTACCGCTACCAGAACAAAAATGCCCGTCAAGATTTGCTCAGGCGGTTAGGGGGAGATGAGGAACGGTTCCAACAAACCCTTGCCCGGGAATCTTGCCCCATTTGCCATTTGTTCGGAAATCAAATGCGGGCCGCCAAAGTAAAAATACGCGATGCCATCGTCTGCCACCCTTGGGCGGAACAATATGCAACCCGGCAAGGAAACGCCATAGACCGCGACACCGGGAAAGTATCCGGTCGATTTTTATATGACTTTGAAGTGGTCCCAACCGGTACCACCTTTCAGTTTCAGTTGGTCGCCGACAACTTGGCGGAAACGGAACAGCTTTGGCTGGCGACAGCACTGGAAGCTTTGCGTCAAGGCCATTTGACGATAGGCGGAAAAGTCGCCCGCGGTTTGGGACACGTCCATGGCGAAGATTGGACCGTGCAAATCATCCGTGAAGATAACCTGCTCTCCCATCTGTTAGGGCAAGAAGTCCCTGCCCAACCGTTTGAACATTTTCTCAATGAGCTGAACCCACAAGGAGTGTGAACGATGTTTGGCACATTAAGGAATGAAGCACGTCTGGACATCGAACTAGACGTAGTCACCCCGTTGGCCATCATGGCTGGAGAGTCCAATATTTTGGATCCTTCCCGTCCCGACAACCAAGTGGTCACGCAATGGGTCAACGGGCGCATGACGCCTTACATTCCCGGTTCATCTCTGAAAGGTGTATTCCGATCCCGCGCCGAACAATTGCTGAGAGGGCTGGGTGTGGAAGTGGATGACCCAATTTCCAAACCGGACAAAACCCAACAATCAAAAACGCACATTCACCGCAGTCTGGAACATGCTTGGATCGATAAAAACCACGTTTACTTTAAAAACTGCCCTGTTTCCCAGCTCTTTGGAAGCCTGTCCATGAAAGGACGGGTCACTTTCCGTGACGCATACCCGGTAGACCCGGATAAAATTGTCCTTGGCACGCGCCAAAACGTGGGCATCGACCGCATTTCCGGAGGGTCGAAAAACAAAACACTGTTTGATCGGGAAGTGGTTGAGTCCGGGAGTTTCAGCACTGTGATTACATTGCACAACTTTGAACTGTGGCAGTTGTCCCTGATCTTTCACCTTCTGATGGATCTCCACGAAGGCTACCTTCGTCTGGGAGCTTCCACGACACGCGGACTGGGCAAAGTTAACGTGAAGTTGCATCAAGTCACGATCCGCCAGTATGGCGCCCTGCCCGGCAACCCCGCACCCATTTGTGGTGCCATCCATTCCGATGACACCACGCAACAGACAGTCACATGGAAAAAAGACCTGTTTGGCCATACGTTCAGTCAGGAAGGTTTCGATTTTTGGATCGGCGAAAACGGCATCCTTAACGATTTGAAAACGGCCCCCTGGTTGGATGTGCCAATGCATTGACGGCAAAACAAGGAGATGTGGTGCCTTATGAAACCGTACGCATTTGTCCAACTTTCCCGGAAAGTCGAATATGCCCCCTTACGGCCACGAAATGTGCTGGACCCGAAATTGCATCACGGCAAATGGCTCATCCGTGGCTGCACCTTGACGCCGCTCATCGTACGCTCCGGAAAAATCTTGTTACATGAAAACCGGCTGGTCTACGGACCAATCTTACAAAACGGCCATCCCGTCATCCCCGGTTCCAGCCTGAAAGGGGTGGTCCGGAGCATTTACGAAGCCATAAGCCATTCCTGTATCCAACAACCGCAAGGAAAGAAAAAAGATTTGACGCGGTATCTGCCACCGGAAAAGCAATCCCCGTGCATGACACAAGACAGAATATGTCCGGCCTGCCAAGTGTTCGGTTTTGTCGGCAGAGGAAAGGAAAACGTGGCAAAAAGTCTCGTCAGTTTCACCGACTTTTTGTTGCAGGGACAAGCGAAGGATTGGTTAAACACCGAACTCATCCCGCAATTGTACCAACCACGTCTGGAAGAGGCCATACGTCTTTACCTGGATGACGAAGACGTTCTCCAACGCAAATTTTACTATCATGGTACACCGGAAACCGGACAAGGAAGTCCAACACTTGTTCTTAAACCCGGAGCTGTCGTGGAAGGGGAAATTCATTACCAACAGATGACTGATGAAGAACTGGGGCGCCTGGCCTTTTCATTTGGATTTGGCGATCCGGCCTTCGCATTGAAAGTAGGATACGCCAAGCCGGCCTACCTCGGAAGCATCCAATTTGAACTGGTAGACGTACTTCCCTACCAACGGCTTGGATTTCATTCGCAACCCATTAACCGCGAAACGATTTTAGAATATAGTCGTCCCTTTCAACAAAAGATGCGTATGCAAGTGAATCAACTGTTGGACATCATGGATTACGACAAACACCGTCACCGAACATGGCAAACGAACCATCAAGGGCAAAAGGGGTACTAAATAATGATGCAACAACTGTCCCTAAATACGGCACAACGAAATAAGGTGCTGGCGTTGGCCGAACAGTGGGCCCAATCTGGAAAACTCCGGTCACCTCTGCAAAAACATACAACCATCAGTAAAACTGTCATCGACTACGTCATTCAAATTTTTGAAGCAGCAAAAAAGATCGAACCGCATCCACAACAACAAAAAGCCAAAGCTCAAAAACTACTGCAAAGAGAGTTCAAGTCCTTTTTGTATCCGGCACTGAACAAACAAGCAAGAGCCGACTTGGAACACCTGTTGCGCCATTTGGAACAAGACGCACAAGTCAAACATTTAAACATCGATGAAACATTGCTCTTTCTTTATTGGTTGCGTCGTCTGACCAGCAACAAACGTTAATCCCTTCTATTCGTGCAATGAGCCATATTCAAAATCCTATACCAGCATGTACTCTACTTGCGTAAATAAGGGATTTTGATATGGCTCAATAATATAGCTGTACCAATCATTTCCTCACACAATAAACGCCTCGCCCGTTTCGTCCCGAAATCCGGTCACCGGGTCATAATACCGTTGCACCTCACTGGGCGGTATCCATAAGAAGGAAGCTTTCACCCCATTTCGGGAGGCGAAATCCAAAGGGAGGTTGGCAATGGCTCGTTTGAGACGAATTTGTACCATATACTCACTCATCTTCGCCAACAGCAGCCGCCGCAAATTGCGCCGCTCGTACACCGTTGGCTTGGCATCCTTTTTCCATCCAGGAAATACCTCCCACAACGCCTGCGGTTCCCATGAGTCTTGTGCCAATTCTTCGTAAGCATCGGCCAACAGGGACGCGGTATCGTCCAGTTCCACGAACACGTCGACGACTTCTCCCATCCGCTCAATCAACTGAAACTCCTTTAACTTCTCAAAATCGAGGCCGACGATGCCTTGCTCCCACAATTGCCGCGATTCATCGGAAACGCCTGCCTCCAGCAATTCCCGGTAGTAGGCCTCAACCAGATTTCGGTATTCCGGTTCCAAAATCTCTTTCCGGTTTTGCAGCAATTTTTCGGTACGGTCCAAGTGGTGTTTTCCGTAGACATACTGGCTATCCTTCTCCAATCGAACAATATAAAGGGGCGAAAAATCCTCCTTATGCCCTTCGCGGTTAATTCGTCCGGCTGTCTGAATCAATGATTCCATCGGTGCCAAATCACGAAATCCCATGTCGAAGTCCAGGTCCACCCCTGCTTCAATGGTTTGTGTGGAAACAAGGATTACCGGGTTCCCTTTCCTTAACATTTCTTTCACCGTTTCCACCACTTCCCTTCTGTGCTTGGGGATGATGTTGGTGGACAAATAGTGGATGGCCGTTTCTGGTCCGATGATCCCGGCACGTTGCTTTTCCCGAAATTGTTTATAAAGCTCGATGCTCCGGCGAATCGTATTTACCACCACGAGCACGGAACGCTGCGGTTGATATTTTTCCAGAATCGCGTCTGCCAGGGTCTCGCTCGTATGCTTCTCCGCCAAAAGAGGGATCAATTTGGTTCTCTTTAATTCACGAAAATAGCTTTCGTTCCCCGGTAAAAGCTCTACAGGCGGCAGGCTTTTTCCGCCCAGCAAACGATCCCCCAATTCCAGCAGTTTCGGCTGGGTTGCCGTCATCAAAATAAACCGCGTCCCATAAAATTCCGCCAACTTGCGAAGCAATGCGCCCACCAGTGGCATATAAACGTCGGGAAGCGACTGGACTTCATCCAAAATCACGATACTGCCCGCCAGTTTGTTCACCTTTTTGAGAGGACGATTCTCCCCCGTCACGATAGAATGGAAAAACTGAACAAATGTCGTCACGATCACGTCAGACTCCCACGACTCCACCTCTGTCATGACGCGATCGACCGGAACGTTTTCATCCTCCTCCTTTCCCTCGGCTTTTTTCCCTGCGGTGTAATCATTGAGTCGATGGTGTGCAAGTACCCGTTCTGCTCCAAACACGCCTTCATAGTCTTTTTTTGTCTGTTCAATAATGTTGATAAAAGGAATGGCGGTGATGATCCGCGGCGTATACCCTTCCGTCTGCCGAATCCGTTCTTGCAAGCGCAACGCACATTGCAAAGCCGACAACGTCTTCCCAATCCCCGTCGGAGCCGTGAACGTAAAAATCCGCTGAGACCGGATCGCTTCATCCGATAAGCCATCCATGACATTCAAAACAGTCTGTCGCACCTCATTCCGTCGATCTTGATAAGAACCGGATTTTCTTTCCCCGTGCTTGACCGACAAATAATGTTCAACCCGCTCCGGGGGCGTGCCATAGACCGCCGACGGCTGGATTCCGGCCGAATCCAGTTTGTCCGCATCAATCAATAAGGAAAACAGGTAGATCAGGGCAAAATACCACTGCTCGTCTTTCAATCGGTTAGCCAAATATTGGGGCATATAGTAAAAGAATCCCCGGTCATTTTTCAAATCCTCAATGCGCAAACAATGACCGTACATCTTCGAATCCAACCGTTCCCCCAAAGCCATGTCTTGCAACGTCGCGTCTTTTTGTTGAAGAAGGGCCTTGGCTTGCTGCTGAAGCACGTCCCACATGTCCTCGGATGAAAACAACCGTTTCAATGTCAATGAGCCGTGATGGTGGCGGACAACCAAATACCCGAGAAACGCCCACACTTGCTTCTCTAGTTGGGTCATTTTTCCATCCAACGTCTTCAGGAGCAAAGCATAGAGAAAACAGGCGGATATGTGAGCGTGGTTTTTTAGACGAGATTCCTTGCCATTCAACAAATAATCCTGGAAAAACGGCGTATACTTTCCGAGATCATGCAAAAAACCGATCCATCGAACCATCTCCACCATGTCATTGTGCTTGAAGGGACGAAAGCGGACGGCCGGTGAAACGGCGTTTGCCATCATTTCCGACACGGCTTGCAAATGCTCCTGCAACCGTTGCTTAAGCCCCTGTTCCCGTTCATACCGCGCATAAAACATGGTTTCACCCACTCCCTAAATTACGCTCTATAGATCTCGCAAAACGGTTATTCAAAAATGTCTTGACAATAAAAAGCGGCACCGGGCCAGATTGTCCATTCCGGTGCCTGAAGCAAGATTGCGTCATTCCATCCAAGCAATGGCGTTTCCGTCATCCAAACGCACAAATTCCGAGACACTGGCCCGGATGGGATGGGGAAGCAAATTGATGATCACTTGTCCTTTGCCCCTCTCCGTCAACCGCCGTTGCTCATCAAACTCAAACGGCAAATCTTCTTTCACTAGCCGCACGGTCCAATCCTCGCCACCTTCCTCAAACGCCAACCGTTTCAAATGTCGGACAGGAACAACGGAAGAAAGGGTCACCGTCTTTTCTTCCCTCACAACTTCCCCTTGCACAATCCCCTCAAACTGAAGCCAGCCCAAATGTTGCGCCGAACCTAAGGCCAAGGAGATGCCTAAGCTGGCAAAGCCCACATCGGTCCGTTGAAATAGTTGAAGCAACCGATTGCATATCTGTTCATCCCGGTGCCAAACCCATACCGGATAGTCCAGCCATCCGGAGCGAATATTGTGCGGCAACACCAGTTCCGTCGGGGTTTGGCTGTGATGTTCCTGTGAACCGTTAAAGTCGTTGGGCGATTTAATCATGAGCAAATTGAGTTTCTGGACTTGTTTTTTGATGGCCGCCCGATTGCCCACGGCGATCTTGCACTGTTCCAAGGAAAAAAAATCGTAATACGTATCCCGTTCCATTCCCAACAACCCCGCCAAAATGCCGGCGACGGTCGTCCGTGGCGGCACGGAATACGTCAGGGCGGTCGAATTGGAATAATAACGGCGAAAATGTGCCATTTTCCCCAAGAGCCGAAATGCAAAAATCCGCATCTTCCCACCTCATGTCAAAGGCGCCCAAAGATCCACGGCGGCAAATTCCGGCAAATGTTGCAACCCTTCGGACTGTGCAAAGGGATGGATCCAGCCTGCCACTTGCTCCACATATCCGCATTGTTTCATCTCCTGAATTGCCTTGGACAAATCGGTAAAATCGACGGTTACATCCTTGAAACTGCGGATCGGTTGTCCGTCTTTATAGGAAACGTTGAGAAAACGGCGCAAATCGCCCAAGTAACCGTCAAAATCTTCCTTATAAACGATTTCCAGATAAAACAACGGTGTTTGACCCTGTTTGCTGTCGGTCTGGTTGCTCATCATCCCCTGCACCAGCGATTTGCGGAACAACTCGCGATCTTCTTCCGTCATTCCGGTCAGTTTGGCACTGAACTTGTTGATGGTGCCGTAATGGGCGAACAATCCGTAATAAAGTTTGTGTTTTTTGCCAAAGGTCGACGCATCATCGTTCATAATCGAGGTGATGGTATTGGATTTCACCAATTCCACGGGATGGAGGGAATAGCCCCACGTCATTTGCACAGGGCCGGTAAACGTGCGCGTTACTCCTTCCACGGCCATGGCGCTGCCGAACAAGCGGATGTCGATCAATGTTTTTTGGATCAGCAACGTAATGAACGCATTGTTAAAATCGGTCCATTCACTTTTCTTTTTGTTGTCACCTTTCTTTTTTCTAATTTTTTCAGCAGTATTCAGGTATTGTTCCTTAAAGTTGCCCTTCTCCTTGCCGACCAGATCGGTCCATCGCTTTTCCAATTCCGGATTTTCCTGCAACAAACCGGCAAAGCGCTCGTCATCCTCCAGCCATTGATCCCGGATATGTTCAAACATTTTGTCCATCGGAACTTTTTTATCGTTTAACGTATCGACAAAAATGGGGAACCCTTTTCTTTTTAAGAAATCGCGGATATCCCGCTTGCGGCGGGCATCACTCACCAGCGCCGTATTCGTTTCATAATCCATCCGGGGTTTGTTTTCTTGATCCGGATCGCCATTCGGATTGGTCATCGCCGCTTCAAATAAGAACAGAAAATCACTGTTTTGTTGCAATACCATGGTCCCTTCTCCTTTCCTTGTGAAAATTTATGCGTGCTTCATTCGACCTGTTCGTCCATGTTTTCCAGTTCTTCGGCCTCCGCCGGCGAAAGGTCGGGCGCCTTCGTACCGACCAGATAAGCATATCCTGCCATCACGTAAAACACATTGGCGTTATCACTGAGCGGCCATTTTTCCCTCAGCGGCCCGTAATAATGGTGGAAACGTTCCATCAGCCGTTCGGCAAACAAGGTGAGCTTATTGTACTGCCGCAATTTTTCCACCACTTCTTCATACAGGCGCAAGATTTCTTTTGTGTTCATCCCTTGAAACTGGATTTTCTTCAGGATCGGTTTCGTTTTATGTTCTTTCAAATACTGCGCGACGGCCACCCGATGAACCAATACTCCTAGGTAAAACAACGCTTTCGCTTCTGGAACAAATCCTTGACGGTCCAGAAAATGTTCCATTTCTTGTACAATTTGCCCAATATCTTTGCCGGTCCCTGTATGTTCCATCTCCTTCGCCTCCTCGGATGGACTCCGGAAAAATGGCTTGTCCAACAAATCCAGATCTTCCAACGCATGCATCAGCGCCAAATAGCTCATCGCGATTTTCTTCAAATAAAAATCTTCTTTGTTGATAAAAGAAAGAAGTGCCAGATTACGGTAATTGGTGATCACTTTTTTCGCCAGCTGGCGCATTCCTTTGTCAAAAGCGTCACAGGCATACTGAAAAATTGTTTCCCGTTCGAGTAAATGGCCGGACAAAATCACTTTATATAAGGAAAGCACACGATGGATATCCACCTGGCCTTTTTCCGTTTCCCGTACCGGGATGATCCGATAAATGCTTCCGAGCGAAAAACCCTTTATATGGGGATGAAGTTCCGCTGCCCGTTTGGACAAAATTTCCATGACCCGGCGAAATCGCAACACCGGCACATCTTCAATCGCATCCAAAACGCTTACCGAGTTGCCGTCCGTTCGGTAAACAAGTGTATTTACGGCATACGGACCTTCCAGAAAATTCGCTTCCGCTTCCACGCTTTGCAGCCATTCTGCCGCATCTTCACTTTGAAACGCAAAGTCAACGTGTTCTTTGATTTTGGCAATATATTCGTATTCAAAAGAGCCTATCATGGCTTCCGGCAAAATAAAAGCAGACTCCCTCGCGATCGTTCCCCGGAAACGGCGAACAATCACACTTTCACCGGAGAACAAGTTTTGATAGCAGTCCCGGCAGATAGAATAAGCATCATCATATTCGTGTCCACCTGCATGGAACCGGGCCGCGTTGATCGTTGTCGTCGTAAAAATCTTATTGATACCCGACCGGTTGAATTTCGTGGTATAGCTGCTGGATACGTCCTCTTTTTTTTCGTGACAGAGATAACAAACACGTCGACTGCCAGAGTCGGAAACGCCGTTGTCTTCCTGTTCATGCATATTGTTAATGCGCATCACCAATTTCATATAGTCCGGATGCTGTGAAAGAACCCATATTTTTTCTCCGTCACGAATCCTTGGAACCACCAGAACATAACGATTGTTTTTCACATCGTCATGCAACAAGCGACGGATGAAATCTTCAAACTTATACTGATCCCCATCGATGACGACCCCTTCTTTTTTGACTTCACATCGGGCCATCTTCCAATCAGAGGGTAAGCGGATGCGTTCCAACGAAACGGAACCTTCCTTCATTTTCTCCCCCAAATGAATCAATCCTGTTCCCTGCAGCTTTCTGAGCCATTCGGCCAGTTCACTTGTTTCCATTCCGTATTTCTGCAACGCAAGATAAAGATCGTTCCAAACCGTCGTCAAAAGATAGAAAAGCGAATCTGTTTCCCGCACCAAATACGTTTGCATCGATGCTGCACTGTTGTTTCCAAAGTAATGATACGTTTCGAGCATTTCTTCACTGTAAGGTAAGGGACTATCAAAGACGATTTCTCCCTGAGACATTTCAAACGTCATAAAAACAACAAACCAATTTTTTTTGTCTTTTTTGGCCTTGAGCGGCTTCACAAGTGAGCTTAATTGACTTTTCGTCTGCCTTTCCCGCGCTCCGATCTGCGCCGTAATCTGGGGCAGATTCATTCGTTCACCTCCCTTTCGTAATCCTCTCATCCATGAACAACTGATGCAGTTTTAATTTAACACATGATTGTGACAACGTGTTGTCAGGAACTTACGTTCTAGATCAATCTTTTTAACATTTGTACCACTCTATTCAGGAATACAAGTGATATGGGGGCAGGGAAAGATGATCTAATTAAACCAGAAGTAAAACATTCACAATATGTACATCGGGAAGAAAAGTCTCAGCAGAAAATCGCAAGTAGCACAGGCAACGTACGGAAAACAATCGCAAATTAATAAAATGGCTACTAACCTGCACGGCAAAATTAACCTGAATGAATTGAAGCTAGCATTGATTCAATCCTAATAAGTAGATTACGACTTTTCTTTAGTTATTCGTCAAAAATATGGAAAATCCTGCATTTTTCAACCCCTCATAGGCAGGCTACAAACGGTGAACAGTTCTTGTTTGCGTTCCGGCACGGCGGAAGGTTTCAATCCCTCATAGGTAGGCTACAAACTTATCGCTCAAGAGGGCCTAATGGTGGAATACACCAAGTTTCAATCCCTCATAGGTAGGCTACAAACGCAGTCATCCGCCGTATACAGCAGGCTATGAAAGAAATGTTTCAATCCCTCATAGGTAGGCTACAAACTTCACGAACGCCGGGGAACGTGTTCATATAATCTTGTTTCAATCCCTCATAGGTAGGCTACAAACGTTGTAATAGTATCTGAGCCCATCGTTGATCGCTGCATGTTTCAATCCCCTCATAGGTAGGCTACAAACCTTCTCTGCCGTCTTTCCAGGCGAACAGTTTGGGATGTTTCAATCCCTCATAGGTAGGCTACAAACGAACCACGGATCAGCTATTTATTAACGGTAAACCATCACGTTTCAATCCCTCATAGGTAGGCTACAAACTCCATACCGTGCGAAGAATTCTTTTGTTGGCACACGTTGTTTCAATCCCTCATAGGTAGGCTACAAACGGTGGCGGCAAGTCGGCGGCTATTGTTGGGGATGCGTTGTTTCAATCCCTCATAGGTAGGCTACAAACGCCCTGCCTGGTGAAAGTGGAGGTATACCAGGCAGAGGTTTCAATCCCTCATAGGTAGGCTACAAACTCACATCATCCAATCCGGACAGTGTGACTACCTCACGTTTCAATCCCTCATAGGTAGGCTACAAACCAAATTTCGCTGTCAAGTTTTTCCCGATATCATCATCGTTTCAATCCCTCATAGGTAGGCTACAAACCTAGAGTGGCTAGACCTGTAGATAATCGGCCTGGATGGTGTTTCAATCCCTCATAGGTAGGCTACAAACTATCTCAGTTCTATTCCACTTCTTAATACCCTCAACGTTTCAATCCCTCATAGGTAGGCTACAAACTGAACGCCCGCGTCCCCATGTTTACCTTTTCGTGCATGTTTCAATCCCTCATAGGTAGGCTACAAACTGAAAGAGCGGTTTGAAAAGATTGCCGAGGAAAAGGGTTTCAATCCCTCATAGGTAGGCTACAAACGGAAGCGATGCAGGCCGCAATTGATGCTGTGGAAGTAAGTTTCAATCCCTCATAGGTAGGCTACAAACAATACGCGACGAAAGATCCGCCTCATGTTGTTCTAAATGTTTCAATCCCTCATAGGTAGGCTACAAACCGGAATGACCTTCCCCGAATAGACAGCCTCCACACCTGGTTTCAATCCCTCATAGGTAGGCTACAAACCGATGAGGTGCTGCATTTTCGCATCAACCCTGACCCGGTTTCAATCCCTCATAGGTAGGCTACAAACACCTACTTCTCAAATGTCTACAGGCCGTACACCTGCAAGTTTCAATCCCTCATAGGTAGGCTACAAACTCCTGTATTTGTCAACTCAAAAATCAGCCATTCGCTCATTTAATTTTCCCGGTTCATTGTAAAATCAAATGCAACAAAAGAAATAAACAAAAGCCATGGTAATTCCGTTATGATTAAGTCGACGAAAACCTTCATAACAGGAGGAATTACCGATGGCTCACTCCCATGATAACACAA